>CAXSDW010000064.1:0-20111 GCA_964236235.1 uncultured Chitinophagaceae bacterium | reverse complement strand
GTGATGTAAATGGAGATGGGAAAATTGACATTGTTTTAGGAAATTTTTCAATTGCCCCTTCAATTATAAAATCATCTGCAGACTGGACTAAGGCGCCACCTTTTATTATTTTGAAGAATACCGGCAAAGAATATTAGACCATCAATTAGCCCTCATAATACATGGCCTTCTTTTGATGATCACAATGATACCTTAGAAACCTGAATAAGGAGATATATTTAAAAGAGATCAGTTAATTGCATGAATAAACTATGTTTTTGATAAAAAAGTATCACTTTTCTTTCTAAGCAATAAGTATTTTTGACTGTTACAATATAATGATTGTATTTGATCAATTGAAAACCTAAACTACTACCTATGCTTGCTAAAAAGTTTTTACTTCGCACACTTCTTTCTGCCGGCTTTCTTCTTTTTATTAATGTGATTTTAGCACAAAAAGTAATTACAGGTACTATTACTGATGCAGCAGGTCAGCCAATTGCCGGTTCTACCGTATCGGTAAAAGGATCTCGCCAGGCAACTCAAACAAATGCCGAAGGAAGTTTTTCTATCTCTGTTCCTAATGGGGCTACCCGGCTTTCAGTGTCGTCTGTAGGTTTTGAGTCGGTAGATATGCCTATAAACGGCCGGGATAATATACCAGTTTCTTTAAAAACTACAACTTCCAGGTTAAACGAAGTAGTAGTGGTAGGATACGGCACACAAAAAAGGAAAGATTTAACTGGTTCCGTTAGCAGTGTTACTGCCGCAACAATTGCGAAAACTCCGGTTGTAACAGCGGCACAGGCGTTGCAAGGTCGTGCAGCGGGTGTACAGGTTACTAATAATGATGCTTCACCTGGTGGTAATATATCTGTTATGATTAGAGGTACGGGCAGCCTTGCCAGTTATGGTAATGAACCTTTATACGTAGTTGACGGGTATCCTATAAGCACCGGCTTGAATAATATCAATCCAAGTGATATTGCTTCGATTGATGTATTGAAAGATGCGTCTGCCACTGCTATTTATGGCATCCGGGCAGCAAATGGAGTAGTAATAATTACAACAAAAAGAGGTTTAAAAGGAAGAACAGAAATATCTGTAGATGCATATAATGCTTTTCAAAGCCGGCCCAAAAAATATGATCTTTTGAATGCGCATGATTTCGCAGTATTATCAAATGATGTTGAGGCTTCTGATTCTTCACATAGTTATCACGGATTGGATATATGGAAAACGCCTGATGCCTTGCATAATGTTGACTGGCAGGACGCATTATACAGGCAGGGATTAACGCAAAGTTATACGCTTGCTTTGAGGGGAGGGAGTGATAAAGTTCAATCATCAATGTCAGCCGGTTTTTATGATCAAAAAGGTATCGTTGTCGGGTCTTACTTTAAAAGATTGAGCCTTAGCTTAGGTCTCGATTACCAGCCTGTTAAATGGCTTAAATCTTCAACAAGCGCAAGGTATGTTTACCAGGATGCTAACACACCACTTGGAACTCAATCCAGTTCTAATTCAAACGGACTCTATCAATTATATGTAAACCCCCCAACGCTGGATGCAGGCAATCAGAAAACCTACCAAATACAGGATGGCCAGGGGAATTATGGCTTTTTTAATCCGTTAAATCCAAATGTATATAAATTCAACAATCCTTTTTACGGCCTTGACAATAATGAGTACAAAAACATAACTAACTATATATTGGCAAGTTCTTCTCTGGAAGTTACACTTTTGCCAGGATTAAGAATAAAGACTAATGCCGGTGTAAATATTAATAACTTTTCAGGAGCTTATTTTCAGCCCGGCGACAGCATTGCACATCAGCAATACCCCTCAGCCATTCTAAACAGGCCACTCTATAACCAAAACATGAATCAAACCTTTGAATGGTTATGGGAGAATACTTTAGCTTACGATAAAACTTTTGGTAAGCATACAATAAATTTTGTAGGTGGTGTTTCTGCGCAGAAAAACACATATACGTACCAGGGTGCCAGCGGCAATCCGCCTAATAATACAATACGCAGTGCAAGCCAGCTTCAAAATGGAAGCTATTCAGGTGGCGAAACAATCTATAGTTTGGAATCTCAGTTTGCAAGGTTAACTTATAATTTTGCTGATAAATACCTTATTACCGGTACAATCAGAAGAGATGGTTCTTCAAAGTTCGATACAGGGCATAAATATGGCATATTTCCATCTGGCGCTGTAGCGTGGCGGGTTAAAGAAGAATCTTTTTTGCAAGGTGTTAACTGGCTATCAGATCTAAAAATTAGGGGGAGTTATGGACAAGTGGGTAACCAAAGTGCTATCGGTTTATTTCAATACCAGCCTTTATATAATGGAAATTTTCCGGCAAGCGCTAATAATAATGGAAACGGATTCGATAATTTTGGATACCCCTTTGATAAATTATACCAGAACGGTATTGCACCAACACAGCCCGCAAACCCTAATTTGAAATGGGAAACCGATTATCAAACTGACATTGGATTTGATGCTGCTTTTATGAATGGTGCATTAACATTTACGTTTGATTGGTACAACAGAAAATCAAAAGACTTTCTATTGACCATTGAGACGCCAGCGCAAACTGGTTTTTTATACCAGACCCGCAATGTAGGATCCATGAAAAATACCGGTGTTGAATTTGCTTTAAACTATGCCGGCAATAAGGGGAAAGATTTTCAATATAATATTGGTTTAACGTTAACGCATAATCAAAATACGCTTACAGGCATTACATCAGGAGTAGCTTACCTTCAAAATTTTGGAGGTCTTACTTTAAATGGTCAAAGCTGGGGAGAATTTTCCCGTTCTTATGTAGGGCAGCCGGTGGGGGAATTTTATGGATATAAAGCTTTAGGCATATTTCAAACACAAGCTCAAATTGCTGCTTTAAACGCAAAAGCTCCCGGCGGAACTTATTGGAAAGGCAATCTTTTGCCAGGAGACCGTTATTATGCTGATATTAATGGAGATCTTATTGTGAATGCAGATTCAGACAGGGTGGCTTTAGGAAACCCGCAGCCTAAATTTTATGGTGGTTTAAATTTGGATTTCTCATATAAAGCTTGGGACTTTAACTTGTATTTTTATGGATCTTATGGAAACAAAGTATTGAATTATATTGAAAGTGACCTGGAAAGCTTTCAAAAACGCGGTTCAGAAGGAGTTGAAAATGTAAGCCAAAATTACTTTGAAAACCGCTGGACTCCAACCAATCCTTCAAACAGATATGCAAGGGCAAGAGCTGTTGATGATGCGATTGGAAATAATATTCCGAGCAGCGTTTGGGTGGAAGATGGGAGTTTTCTGAAATTAAAAAATCTTACTATTGGCTACACAATACCAACAAAAGTTTTGACAAGAGCTGCTATTTCTAAAGTCAGAATATATGTTTCCAGCCAAAACCTCTTTACGATTACAAAATACACGGGGCTTGATCCTGAAATAGGCATGCAGAATGGCAACGCAACTCAAAATGGCGTTGACAATGGAGTGTACCCTTCATCAAGATTTTACACTGTTGGGCTTAACGTAACTTTTTAAATAAAGAATGAAAAATTATAGAATATGAAATTTTCAAAGAAAATAATTATCGTTTTCTCTTTCTCCATAACATTGGTTTCAGTGGTATTCGTAGCTTGTAAGAAAAGTTTCTTAGAGCAAAAGAACACACTTCAAACTACTGCAAATGGTACTTTTAATACGTCCTCAGACGTTGTAGCCTTAGTCAATTCTATTTATGATACTTATCAAAATAGTGATTTTTTGAAGAAATCTCTTTGGTATTGGTCAAATTTTGAAACCCATGATTTCTTCAACTGGGGTGGTGACGTAGTATGGAATAATTACCAGATCCCAGCTGATTATGGTGCACTTTTAACGCTATGGAACCAGTCTTATCTTGGTATAGCCAGGGCTAATTATGCGCTTGCGGTAATTCCTGATGCAGTAAGCAAACATATACTTGACCAGACTTTAGCTAACCGGCTGACAGGTGAGGCTTACTTTTTAAGAGGCACGCTTTATTATTATCTTGCTGGTTCTTTTGGAGGTGTTCCTTTAGAATTACAGACTGTAACGAGCGGATTAACACCTAGGGGTTCAAGAGACTCTGTTTTTAAGCAGGTAGTTTCTGATATGCAACAAGCAGAAAATTTATTATTATCTAAAACAGTGTTACCACAAACGGAATTAGGCAGAGCTACCAAAGGCGCTGCTTATGGTTATGAAGGTGCAGCCCGCATGTGGTTGAAAGATTATACGGGCGCTTTGGCTGCTTTTAATAATACAGAGCTTACCAACAATTATCATTTGTTGCCAAACTTTGCAGATGTGCATGAATATGATCATCAGAATAATGATGAATCTCTTTTTGAGATTCAGTATGCAGTTTCTTCGGGTGGATCACAAAGTTGGGATGGCAGTTGGAGCAATCCAGGCGGCGAAATTGCCTGGATAGACAGCTTTGACTGGCCTTACGAAATAACACAGCAAGGTTATACTTATGGTAATCCTGCTTTATGGAATTCTTTCCAGCAAGGTGACAAACGTAAATATCTCACTATAGTTGGGCCCGGTGATGCACTTCAAAGCCCGGGAATCATAGCAGCATGGGGTGGAATAAAAGGATATCCTCCTGTAGTGTCAGGCTTTGCTGGCGGTAATTCCACATATAAAGATGACAATGGTAATATTATAAATTCTCCCGGTACTAAAACAAGACCATGGTATGGACCTACCAGTGATCGCAGTGGTTATTTTTGTTCAAAGAAATGGAGAGATCCAAACCTTACTGGTAATTATGGTAATCCTCACGATCCTACAGGTCAGAACAGGTCATACCTTTTTGGTGATCAAAACCAGATACTTCTTCGTTATGCAGAGGTTTTGCTTGACCGGGCAGAATGTAAAGTACGTACAGGTGATGTATCAGGAGCCATGGCTGATTTAAAATCAGTAAGAGACAGGGCATTCGGCGGAACAGCACCGACAGTTATGAAAGACAGCGCTAATTTTGATGGTACTCCCGGCCAGCCCATTACTGATCCTTTACAAATGGTATTAAGTGAATATCGCCATGAATTAACCGGTGAATATTCTACTTTTTATGATTTATGCAGGGCCGGAACTAATGAAACTATAGCTTTTATAAAAAGCGCTAATGGTACAGTAGATGGAAGTCTTAACCCCGTTCCAAATCCTGCTCCAGGGCCAACACATGATGGTAAGCAGCATGGCTTATATAATACAACTCCAACGGCCGATGATTTACTGCTGCCGATACCGCAGCATGCAAGAGCGCTTAATCCGAACTTATCTCAAAATCCTGGTTATTAAAAAATTTAATTACTTTAAAATCATTGTTATGAAAAAATTTTTTAATTATTTAATTCTAAGTTTAATTATTTGTTTATCAATGTCAGCCACATCTGTCATGAAGACTAAATTTTTGGATTCTCCACCTCCTGCACCAATAATAAATGGTAACCATTGTTTTACGTTTAGCACAACCGTAACAACTGGTGGCGGGCAAATTGTTGCCGCTGCCGGAACTACTGTAAC
Source organism: uncultured Chitinophagaceae bacterium (assembly GCA_964236235.1). Classification (GTDB taxonomy): domain Bacteria; phylum Bacteroidota; class Bacteroidia; order Chitinophagales; family Chitinophagaceae; genus Ginsengibacter. The sequence continues at coordinate 14,549 of CAXSDW010000064.1, read as the reverse complement.
AGTAACTGTGACAGCAAGCACTTCTTCTGCAACCTATTTGAGAATAATTGCTTTTCGTTTTACGGATGGAACAGATTATATATCTGTTAACAGTTCAAGCACTTCTAAGTCTTTTATAATGCCTGGGGGTGGTTACGTAAATTGGGGCGGAAGCTTTAGCACTTCAAATAATGGTTCCGGATCTGCTTGCGTTCAATAAATCGAATAAACATGCCCGCAATTTTTATGCTGTCTTAATATTTAACTCGGTGTTGTAATCTGCAGTGCTTACCGAAAATCAGGAAGTATTGCTTATTCCGCAATCTGAAAGAGGACTTAATCCTAATCTAACACAAAATTGGGTTAATATAAAATATACTAAAAGGCTTTCTCCAAAAGAGAAGCCTTTTTTATTGAGAGTATTTTAGTTATTAAATTTACAGAACACTTCTGAAATATTATATGAGATTTTTTGGGTTAATATTAATTTGCTTATCGGTATTGTTGATTGCATGCCATAAAAAGCAAACGTTATTTGAACAAGTTTCTTCCGCTCACTCCGGCATCGCTTTCAATAATACTATCATTGAAAATGATTCTATAAACCCATTAAATATAGTAAACATATACAACGGCGGCGGTGTTGGTATCGGGGACTTTAATAATGACGGGCTACAGGATATTTACTTTACCGGCAACATGACGCCTTGTAAACTATATCTTAATAAAGGCAATTTTAAATTTGAAGATATTACAGATAAAGCAAATGTTGCAGGCCTTGGCAGATGGGCAAGAGGTGTTTCGGTAATTGATATAAATAATGATGGATTGATGGATATATACGTCTGTAACACTATTTACAAAGATTCTCTTAAAAGGCGCAATATTTTATATGTTAACCAGGGAATAGATAAAGATGGCATTCCGCATTTTAAAGATATGGCTGCAGAATATGGCCTGGATATTCATGTGCAATCTACAATGGCCAGTTTTTTTGATTATGATAACGATGGAGATTTAGATGTTTACATTACCGTTAATGAAGCTTCTAATGAAACTAATCCCTCTGCTTTTGGAAAAAATGCCAGAACAAAAACAACTCCAAGCATGGGAAAACTTTTTCGTAATGATATGGACGCTGACTTAAAGCACGGTGTATTCCACGATGTGTCGCAGCAGTCGGGCATCTCCTTGGATGGCTTTGGACATTCGGCCACTATTTGCGACATCAATAATGACGGATGGAAAGACATTTACGTTTCAGATGATTTCATATCAAGCAATATTCTTTATATCAACAACCATGATGGCACATTTACCGACCGCTCAAAAGAATATTTTAAACATACGTCATTTAATTCTATGGGGCAGGATGTGGTGGACATAAACAATGACGGGCTCGCCGATGTGATAGAACTGGATATGAGCCCGGAAGATAATTACAGAAAAAAAATGATGTTGGGCGCAAGTAGCTATGTTACTTATCAAAACTTTAATTTATTTAGATACCAATACCAATATGTGCGCAATACATTGCAGCTTAACCAGGGGCCGGCGGTTGGGCAAAATGATTCTATTGGCGCACCTGCGTTCAGTGAAATCAGCTTTATGAGCGGTATTGCCCAAACCGATTGGAGCTGGGATCCTTTGGTTGTTGATTTTGATAATGATAGCTACCGGGATTTGGTTATTACCAACGGCTTTCCACGGGATGTTTCTGATCATGATTTTATAGCCTATCGCCAGCGATCTTCCAGTATTGCAAGCCCCATGCAAATGATGGAACAGATACCGCAAATAAAACTGCATAACTATGCCTTTCATAATATGGGCGACCTTAGCTTTAGCAATACAACTGAAAGCTGGGGATTGATGCAGCCTACATTTTCTAACGGGGCCGCTTATGCAGATTTTGATAATGACGGAGCAGTTGATATGGTTATAAATAATATTAATGACGAAGCTTTATTGTATAGAAATACTGCACGTGATAAAGACACGGCAACAACTCATTTTTTGCAAATAAGCTTCAAAGGCGATAAACAAAATGTAAATGGACTTGGCGCTGTTGCCAGCATTTATTATGATCACGGCAAGCAACAGTTTTACGAAAACAATCCATACAGAGGTTATTTATCAACCATACAAAACATTGCGCATTTCGGCTTAGGAAAAATTGCAATGCTTGATTCTGTTGTTGTAAAATGGCCAAACGGGAAAAGGCAATCAATCCAAAGCGTTAAGGCAAACGAGGTGCTCAAAGTAAATATCATTAATGCACATGATACCTTCTCATTTCAGCAGCCTATATTAGATGAACAATCTTTATTTAAGGAAGTTACAACATCTGTTGGTATAAATTATAAGCACAAGGAAAGCGATTATATTGATTTTAATATACAAAAGCTTTTGCCTCATAAGTTTTCAGAATATACACCTGCCTTAGCCGCCGGAGACATCGATGGTAATGGCTTTGATGATATAATAATGGGCGGCAATTCTTTAACACATGCACAGTTATTTTTACAACAAAGCAATGGCAAATTTGTGCAAAAAGATTTGATCCCTGGCGTAGCTACTTACAGCCTTAATTTTACAGATGAAGGAGTTTTGCTTTTTGATGCTAATGGCGACGGCTATATTGATGTGTATGCGGCAAGCGGAGGATATCAGGTTACACCTAACAGCCCGGCTTACCAGGATAGATTATACATAAACGATGGGAAGGGAAATTTTACTTTAGCAACCGGTGCTCTTCCGCAAAATTATACCAGCAAACTTTGTGTAAGATCTTTTGATTATAATAAAGATGGAAAGCCGGATCTTTTTATCTCAGGCCGCGTTGATCCATGGAATTATCCCAAACCTGTAAGCAGTTTTATTTTAAGAAATGACAGTAAAAACGGGCAGGCAAAATTTACTGATGTAACCAATGAAGTTGCGCCTGATTTAAAAAATATAGGTCTCGTATGTGATGCACTATTTACAGACATTGACAATGACGACCAGCCCGATTTGGTTTTAGCCGGTGAATGGATGCCGGTAACGTTTTTAAAGAATAATAAAGGCATTTTTAGAAAGATAACAAACGCCGGCGTTGAGAATAAAACCGGCTGGTGGAATACTATTATTGGCGGCGATTTTCGTCACACCGGCCGCATGGATTATATTGTTGGCAATGTTGGCTTAAACACACTTTACCAGGCAAGTGATAAATACCCCGTCTATATTACTGCAAAAGATTTTGACGGGGATGGAGGCTATGATGCAATTACATCTTTATTTCTCCCTGATAAAGATGGCGTAAAGAAGGAATTCCCTTTATTCGGCAGAGATGATATGTTAGCGCAGATGAGTACGCTTAGAAAAAAATACAGTAATTATAAATCGTTTGCAGTGGCAACAATAAATGATATTTTAACGCCGGAACAACGAAAAGGTGCATTAAGATTAAATGCCAATACGCTTCAATCGTGTTTTTTGCGCAATGAAGGTAATGGCAAGTTCACCATGATTCCTTTGCCAAAAGAAGCGCAGGTATCTGTTTTAAATGGATTAGTGGTTGATGATTTTGATGGTGATGGAAACCTTGATGTTGCAATAAATGGCAATGATTATGGTACTGAAGTTTCTATAGGAAGATACGATGCATTAAATGGATTGATGCTAAAAGGTGATGGTAAAGGGAACTTTAAACCTTTGTCAATTTTGCAAAGTGGAATTTACATTCCCGGTAACGGAAAAGCATTGGTTAAGTTACAAAGCAGCAACGGAAATTACTTATTGGCAGCAAGCCAAAATAAAGATGCATTAAAAGTATTTGAGCTTAAAAGAAAAGTAAATAATATAAAATTGCAACCTTCAGATGTTAGCGCTGTAATCAAGTTTAAAAATGGTACAATTCAAAAGCAGGAATTTTATTATGGCTCATCATTTTTGTCACAGTCCGCCAGGTTTATTACCGTTGATGAAAATATGGCTGGTGTAATAATTAAGAATAATAAAGGCGAAACCAGGAACATAATCTTTCGCTGATTTATAATCAGTCGCGTAAAGTTGCTTAATGCTTAATAAAAATTTTTATTAATCCACAGTATTAGTTTTAAAATTTTCTTATAAGAATTACACCTGTTATCAAAAACAGTATTCCCAAAATACGGTAAAAATTAATGGTTTTAATTTCTACACCAAATAAGCCAAAATGATCCATCAACAATGATATGAGCAACTGCCCAAGAATTACTACGCTAAAAGTGAGTGCAACACCGAGGCGTGGCAAAATCATGATAGAAGCAGCAACATAAAAAGTGCCTAATAATCCGCCAAGCCATGCAAACCAGGGCGCTTGTTTTTGCGCAACAATTAATGAAAAAGATTGCCTTGATAAAATTATATAAACAAATAGGGCAACAGTGCCAACAGCAAATGAGATAAATGCGGCTGCAATTGGGTTATTAACTGCCTTTCCCATCCTGGAGTTCAATGCTGCCTGGATAGGTAATAAAGCACCTGCAAAAAAGGCTGCTATTATAAATATTAGTCTGTTCATGTATAGTATTTATTAGTAATCTACATAATTTTTCAACAGGTATAACATTACGATAGATTCATAATTTTTAAAGCTTATTAAGAATTATTCTAAAAGCTTAAAGTAAATTAAAACAGGTAAACAGGCAAGATAAAAAATTGGAATTATAAGTGGGAAGTACAGTAATTTGTACATTATTTATGAGAGAAAGAATATTTAATATCTTAAATATAAAAGTTTCAGAATCAAAGCAGGTCTTCGATTTACTTACTGTACAATTTTTCATTGGCCTGGCTAATGCCTTTATGAATATTGTCGCCTTTACACTTTTTATATACACATTTCCTGTTACAGAATTGCCAATTGCCTACCTCGGTATTGCTTTGCTGCTCGTTGTTTTAAATATTGTATATGAGAAGATTGAACATAAACTTTCACCGCTGCATTTGTTTAAAGTAATCATCGGTTTTTCGATATTAATATCATTGGTATTGTGGCTGGGATTATCATTCTGGAACAAAAATGTTTTTATTTTCCTGTTACTCACATCAGCTACTTTGATCTATATGATCACCGGATATTCTTTCTGGGGGCTTGTTTCATTACTTTTTAATGTAAGAGAAAGCAGACGCGTATTTTCAGTTGTAGGCGCTGGTGATATTCCGGCCAAGCTGATTGGCTACCTGTTTGCTCCTTTGCTAATTCCGATATTTGGACTTACCAATTTGCTATGGCTTTCTCTTCTTTCTTTGTCTTTTGGTCTTATTTTATTTACAAGAACGATTCGCAAAAAAAGATGGAATTCAGTAAGGAGAAAATCGCACGAGGAAGTGGTTCATGAAAATAATAACCCGGAAAAGAAAGATTGGGTAAGTTTCTTTTTTAAGAATAAGCTTATATTTTCCATTTCACTTTTATCTGTTATCAGCTATAATGTTTTTGTTCTTGTTGATTATACATTTATCACACAGGTTAAAATAAGATTTGAGAACATTGCTGATCTTGCAACATATATTGCCACATTTTTTGCTCTCGGCAGATTTATCGCATTAATCTTTAAACTCATTTTTACCAGCCGTGTAATTGAGCGGCTTGGCATCATTTCATCTTTGTTTATTACGCCAATCACTTTGTTTTTTTTCTGCCTTGTATTTTTTTTAGTTGGAAATCAATCGAATTATAATATTTACATTTTTGGTGTAATGGCTATGCTTACAGAAGTGCTTCGCTCTTCTATGCAGGAACCGGTTTTTTTTATTTTATTTCAACCATTAAAGGAACAATTACGCCTGAAAGGCCACATGATTTCAAAAGGATATATGCTGCCGCCATCTTTAATAATTGTTGGCCTTACATTATTCCTTTTGCATAGAACGGGCGTACCGATAACAATATTCCTATCCATAAAAATATTAATAGTGAATCTCATTTTATGGGCATTTACGATATTGTTTATTAGCAGAACTTATTTAAAAGCCATACATAGTTCCATAAAAAGAAACTTTTTCAGCAGTGACGAAATATATATTCATGATGATAAAGTTTTTGACATTCTCTTAAATAAGATAAAGAACGGGCAAAAGCGGGAAATAGTTTATGCTTTAAAATTATTAGAAAAAGCAAACTATCCAAATTTTGATAATCTGTTGCAAGAGCAATTAACTAATACAGATGTTGAAATAAAAAAATATGTGCTTGACGAACTTGAACTAAAAGGAAAGATTGATAAAGCGGCTTTAAAAGCAATTTTGCCAGGCGAAAAAGATACAGAAGTAAAGCAAAAAATAATTTCATTGCTTTGCCAAAGCGACGAAGAATACCTGAAAACAGTTGCTGAAAATATTGGTGATTATGAATATCAAATTAGAAAAACAATAATTATTAGTTTATTAAACCAAAACGAATTTATTTACTTATTTAAAGCCGGTAATGAAATTAATAAACTCATAACTTCTCAGGATGCCGCGGAAAGGGAATTGGCAATAAATATTATCGGTGAGCTTGGGCATATTCAATTTACAGATGCTGTAGAAAAATTAATAAATGATGATGAGCCGTCTGTAAGAAGAAGCGCTGTGATGGCAGCTTGTAAGCTTAAGATAGCAAAACTGTTACCATTAACTTTAAGTTTATCGGATACCAGTGAAAATAAATATTTCATAATAAAAGCGCTGCTCCAATATGGTGATTCATTATTTCATGACATACAAAGTCTTCCGCCGCAAATGCTTCACCATCATTCAGCAACGTTTATTAAGATTGCAGGTAAAATAAAAGGCATTAATTCTATAAATTTTCTTTTACATAAACTTGAAGAAACGTCTTGCCCTGCAGAAAAAATAATTCACGCTTTATGGCTTAAAGATTATGAGCCTGTATCGCCGGTCGAAATTGAAAATTTGAATAAGCTGTTAAACAAGTATTTAACAGCCGGTCTGGAAAAGACAAATAATTATTACCAGGTTCCTGATTTTAAAGATGAGAAGCTGATGAAAAGATCAATGTATAATGAAGCAAAAAGCGATCTTATAACGTCTCTTGAAATTTGCGCAATTCTTTTTAGAAAAGAGGAAATAAACCGGGTAATACAATTGATACAAATTGAGAGAACTGATAAGCTTTTTAATGGTATGGAAATGCTGGAGCTTGTTTTGCCTAAAAAGATTTCAAGAACTTTGATAAGCTTATTTGATTTTGTTCTTGACCCGGCATACACAAAAAAAGTATTTGTAAAGCATGATGTAAACACATTTTTTAATAAGATTTTATTTAATGAGCAGGTCACTTATAATCCCTGGACAAAAGCCGTTTACATGTATTGCTCATGGAAAAATAATAATTTAGATATTCTTAAAAATCTTGAAAAGAACAATATCTCTGATGAACATTTTATAATTAAAGAAACAAGGGATTACGTTCTAAGCGCAATTAAATAATTATTGAATGCTGATTGTTGAGAAAATTTTATTGCTGAAGAATTCGGATATATTTAAAAATTGTAACGAGGTAGATTTAATTGACATCGCTGCTATTTGCGGGGAAAATCATGTAGATAAGAATACCACTATTTTTAAAAAAGGCGATTCAGGTAATTGCATGTATTTTATTTATACAGGAAGTATATCAATACACGATGAGCAACACCAGTTTGCGGCGCTTTCTGAAAACGAAATATTTGGTGAGTTGTCTTTATTAGATTCTGAAAGTCGCTCTGCCAGCGCAACTGCATTAACCGATTGTATTTTATTGAAGATAGAACAGGAGCCGTTTTATGATGTGATAGCAACAAATACAGATATCCTCAAAGGAATTATGCGAACGCTTTGTAAGAGATTAAGGGAACAGGATAGGGTTACCGTGGAAATGAAAAATCTTGTTTAATAAGCAATAAGCAGCCGGGCTAAATTTTGCTGTTTAACAGGCTCCCTGTTTATTTGAGAAGCTTTTGTGTGGTAAATATGATTTTGTAAAAACTTCAATTGCAATTTTTGCCAGGCATAATTATCAGGCACAATTTTATAGTATAAAAATTCTTTTCTTAATGTATCGCCAATCGAAAAAAAATCACTTCTTCCCAGGTAGTCAAGGTCAGCATCACAAATTATTTTTTCCATGATAGTATTTGGTTCTTGTGGAATTTTAGTAGACATTATCAATCTGCATACCACATCTTTTTCTTTATCAGTAAAATCTAAATTAACAGCATCAGCCGTAAAAATATCACAGCTTTTTATTTCATGCTCTGCATAAGTTTCCATAAAACCGCAATCGTGATATAACGCGGCCACTTTTAATAAAAACAGATCTCTTTTGTTGGTAATACCTTCCTCATGCGCAACTTTTTCTGCTTGCTGCATTACATCAATTGTATGATGTATACTGTGATAAGTTAAATGCGGACTTAACCCTTGCAGCCTTTCAAGCAAATTCGATTTTATGTTTTCAAAAGTATTTTCAGGCATCCGGGTTTATTATAAACTTTAATAAGAATAATACTGCAATAAAAATAAAATTTATAGAAAATCGTAATTCAATTTTAGGTGATTAGTGTTCATCACATTGCAATACTTATTCCATCATCTCTGTTTAGTATAACGAAGTTCTTTCCAACTTTGTATAAATTAATTACTGGTAAAAATAATATACGCAGGTAATATAAAATGAACTTTCCTGATTACTTTTAAAGTGCATTAATACACCTTATAATACCTGATAACTTTATGGGGCCAGCACGTTTAGAAGCATTTAGCGATGGTGTAATTGCGATAATTATCACCATTATGGTTTTGGAAATGAAAGTGCCTCACGGAGGTGATCTTGCTTCCTTAAAACCTGTAGTACCAGTTTTTATAAGCTACATTCTTAGCTTCATCAATATCGGAATTTACTGGAACAATCATCATCACATGATGCATGTAGTGGAGCATGTTAACGGTGCCGTATTGTGGGCAAATATTCATTTACTGTTCTGGCTTTCTTTGGTTCCTTTTGCAAGCGGGTGGATGGGTGAAAACCACTTTGCAACATGGCCTGTAGCCTTATACGGAGTAGTATTATTCATGGCCGGAATTGCCTACTATATATTAGCTCAATCTCTTATAAAGCTGCATGGTAAAGGCTCAACGATTGGCTTAGCCATAGGCAATGATTGGAAAGGGAAAATATCTGTATTGATATATATAATCGGGATAGGCCTTTGTTTTATTAATGCATGGCTGGGCTTTATCTTGTATGTTTTTGTTGCCGTGATGTGGTTTATACCTGATAGAAGAATTGAAAAAAGATTACAGGAAAATTAAATACTATATAACTAATATGAAATATTGTTACGTCACATTTTTCTTTTTTATAATTGCATGTTCCCAAAAAAGCAGATCAAACCAGCAGGAACCGACCGGTAAAAATGCCATACCTGAAGTAAGAGATTCTGTAAATAAAAGAGCTGTTGCATCTTACTTAATTCCGATGGGAGATGCAAGGCTTGGCAGAAAATTTGGTGCAGAAGCTTATGAGACAAATTTTACTTTTAAATATTTACTTGTGATGCAGTATGATGCAATGACGCAAACGGATACATTAAAAATCCCAAACTTTGGGAAGTGGCCACAGGTAAAAGTAATACCTGGAAAAGAAAAGTTATCCTGCATTATTGGCTTTTTAGATGATAAAAATAACTTCAGAGAATATAAAATGCTTAGTGCTCAAAACGATCAGCTTAAATTAACCGTTTTGAAAAGTTATGTGGTGAGTGGCTACTAATAATTCTTTATCTAAATCAGTTCTATTCAAAAAGCTTACAAGAGATAAAGGTTATGTTACGAAATATTTGTTGAATCGCAGGCTGCACAAAGTTCTTTAAGAAAGCAGGTGCAAGTAAAGAAACATGCGTCTCCGCTTAGTTAAAACCATTTTATTTTTGGTTCATGTCTTTCTTCATGTAATTTTAAGCATCAGAATCCGGCAATCACTTTATAAAACAATTTAACTGCTGCAATAGTTTTATATGCTTTCAGGAACAAAAAGAATATTTTATATACTTCCTCTTCTCATTTATTTCTCTTCTTCTTTGTTTGCTCAAAATACACAAATAAGAGGCTTTGTTGATGCGCTTACTTCGTATGATAAGGGCAAAGTTTCTTTCGGTTTCGGCGAGCAGGATCTATTTATTACTTCTGAACTTTCTGATCGTTTATCTTTTCTTGGAGAAAGTGTTTTTAAATATGATCCTTCATCTTCAACTGAATTTTCTGTTAGTATTGAGCGTGTTGTTATTAAATATAATATACAGGGAAACAATAATATTATCATCGGTAAAATTCATTCTCCTTTAAATTACTGGAATGACACTTATCATCATGGCCGGGTATTTTTTCCTACAATTGAAAGACCATTACTTTTTGCAGCAGAAATAATTCCTCTACATACTACCGGCATTACATTCCAGGGACACGACTTTGGTAAAATTAAATTTGGTTATGATGTAGTGATTGGTAATGGACTTGGTTCGGCTGATGTTCTTGATAATGATAAACGCAAATCCTTTACGGCAGCGGTTCATATAAAGCCTTTGGAAAAAGTAAGGATAGGAATTTCCTGGTATAATGATGCTATTGCAAAAGGTTCAACAGTTCATGATAAAACAATTAACTGGAAAGTGAATCAAAACCTGTTTACAGGATCAGCATCGTATTTCGGTAATAAATTTGAACTGCTTGCCGAATCAACTTTTGGTATTAATAAAACAGACACCACCGGATCAAGACAAACAATTGCTTCCTATATATATACAGGTTACAGAATAAGTGAAAAATTAATTCCTTACATACGCATAGATGATCTTAAATATGATAAGGGCGAAATTTATTTCGATAAAAATAATACTACTTCTTTTATAGCGGGCATGCGTTACCAGGTTAATTATCTTGCTGTTATAAAATTAGAATACCAACATCAGCATGCAGAATCAGACGGAAATGCAAATACAATAACTGCACAATTTGCAATAGGATTTTAGCTATGAAAATTATAAGATTAAGAGGCTTTAAACGGATAGATTTTGTTGCAAAACTTTACCTGGCGGGTTTATTATTTTTATCAGCAATACAAGTAACAGCACAATCAACAACACTTACTGTTATCAGTAACCAAAAAGGATCTCCTTCATCAATAAAATTCTCAGAATTAAAATCCATCTTTATGGGCGAGCAGCAAAGATGGCGGAGCGGTACAAAAATTACCATAGCGCTTATGAAAACAAATACAACTGTAGGAAAAACTACTTCTCAAAAGCTATATGGCATGAGCACTGATGAATTGAATAAATTTTGGTTAGCGCTTGTTTTCCAGGGCAAAGCGCAGGCTCCTAATTTTTTTAATTCTGCAGGCGAACTTGAAAATTTTGTGGCTCAAAATCCGGGTGCTATTGGCATATTAGACCAGGCTTATGCCAGCGATGAAGTTAAAGCTGTATTGGTTGAAGGAAAAAGATCGTTTTAATTTGCAATGTACTTTTCAGGAATAATCCGATAGTAAAAATCAGGGACATGATAGTTACTCTTAAAACAAAAATTTGGCTTACAGTGCTAAGTATTGTTTTAATGTTTACATTTTTCACTCTCTTTTATTTTCCTGCGCAGCAGGGAAAACTTTTATACAAGAACTATAATAACGAAGTGCAAAATCTTGCTAACACAGTTGCCTTAGGCGTTAAAATAGCCATAACAGAACAGGATTTTGAAGGCGTGCAAACAGCTATGGAATTTGTAAAAGATGATCCGCGTTTAAAATTTGTAAGCTTGCTGCAACGTGATACCATATGGAATGCCAGCCATACAAATTTTAAAATACGATCTTCTGTATTTAAAACATTTCCGGAAAATGAACATCCAAAAATTACAACTGCTTCAAACGATTCAATCATAGTAAAGCAATCGCCATTTGCAACTTCTTTAATGTCAGGTTCAATAATGCTGGCGTTTACTACCCGGGAAATAATTAACAATAAAAGAAAAATAAGATTAACATCATTAGTAGTAAGCGGTATAGTGCTTCTTATCGGTATCCTGATTGGCTTTTGGCTTGCAAGAAGTATTTCTGTACCTGTGCTGGCCTTGCGGGATGCGGCTAAACGTGTAGGTGAAGGCGATCTTTCACAAAGGCTAATCAGCAATAAAAATGATGAGATCGGGGAACTTGGAAAGGCCTTTAATACTATGATAGATGATCTTTCACGGGCAAGAACAGAACTTAATAAAACCAATGTTTCATTGTCTTCTGCAAACCAAACCTTGAACAATACTTTGAATGAATTAAAAGCCACACAAGCACAGCTTATTCAGTCAGAAAAAATGGCTTCACTTGGCGAACTTACGGCTGGGATTGCGCATGAGATACAAAACCCATTGAATTTTATTAATAATTTTTCGGAAGTAAATGCAGAATTAATTGATGAAATGCAGCAGGAAATACATAAAAATAATTTTGCAGAAGTAGAAGCAATATCAAATGATATAAAGGAAAATGAACAAAAAATAATGCACCACGGCCGGCGTGCCGATGGTATTGTAAAAGGTATGCTTCAGCATTCACGCAGCAGTAGTTCCCAAAAAGAACCTACGGATATAAATGTTTTAGCTGATGAATATTTGCGGTTAAGTTACCATGGGTTAAGGGCAAAAGACAAAACATTTAATGCAACAATGAAAACTGATTTTGATAAGAGCATTAAAGAAATAAATATAATTCCGCAAGATGTAGGAAGGGTACTTCTAAACTTATTTACGAATGCATTTTATGCAGTAACAGAAAGAAAGAAGCAGCAAGGTGAATCGTTTGAGCCAACAGTTTTAGTAAGCACAAAAAAGCAACATGATAAAATTATTATTACTGTAAAGGATAATGGACCGGGCATTTCACAAAAAGTATTAGACAAGATATACCAGCCTTTCTTTACTACAAAACCAACAGGGCAGGGAACAGGCTTGGGTTTGAGCCTAAGCTACGATATTATCAAAGCACACGGAGGCACCATAAAAGTAGAAACTAAAGAAGGTGAAGGCGCAGCGTTTATTGTACAATTACCCGAATAATATGTTCAGGTTATACTAAACCAAAACTTTAATACCATCACAAAATGATGTCTAATTTCATATTTAAATTATTAATTAATACGATTTATGTCTCTTGAGCCTGTGTTGATTTTTTTTCTCTTAAGATACGTACGCAAAAACGTAGTGCCCGCGTTTTTGCCGGTTGAAGAGTGGAAGAAGTTTCTCAGGGTTTTGATGTATGGTGTAATTGCTTTGTTCATAATCCAGGTAGTTTTTTCGGGCACTTTAATGATATGGATATGGCATTTAATTCTGGTTATCATAATTGCTGTAATATATAAGCGGCCTGAGTTTACAGCTATGCGGCCGGTGATATTAGCGGTATTGCCCTTAGTTGCATTGTCAATAATAAGCGATATAATAAAGCTGATTAGTAACAAGCTGTACCTGTTAGTTGATAGCTTTTTTAACGTTGCTTTTGCCGTGGCAGTAACGTGGATGATTGCAATGTTACTAAGGTCCAATAAGCAACAAAAGGCATTAAATATCGAACGTAGAAAAACACAGGAAGAAGAAGAGCGCAGCAGATTTATTACAGCACAAAAAGCAGAGCTGGAGTTATTGGTAGCTGAACGAACTGCCGAACTTACGCACCAGAAAAATGAATTAGAACATACACTTTCAGAACTTAGAAATACACAAACCCAACTTGTTCATTCAGAAAAAATGGCATCATTGGGAGAGCTTACTGCAGGTATTGCGCATGAAATACAAAATCCCCTGAACTTTGTAAATAATTTTTCTGAAGTGAATGCTGAACTGATTGAAGAGATACGGCTGGAGATAAACAAAGGAAATTTTGCAGAAGCTGAAGTGATAGCCAATGATATTAAAGAAAATGAAAAAAAGATTACCTATCATGGCAAGCGTGCAGATGCAATTGTAAAAGGAATGCTGCAACACTCCCGCAAAAGTTCCGGGCAAAAAGAACCCACAGATATCAATGCCCTGGCCGGAGAATATTTACGCCTTAGCTACCATGGATTGCGTGCAAAGGACAAATCATTTAATGCACGCATGCAAACAAATTTTGATGACAGTATTGAAAAAGTAAGTGTGGTTGCGCAGGAGATAGGAAGAGTATTACTTAACCTTTTTAACAACGCATTTTACTCAGTAAACGAAAAGAAAAAGCTGCAGCCTGATAATTATGAACCCACTGTTTCTGTAAGCACAAAAAAATTAGCTGGTAAAATTGAAGTGGCTGTAAAAGATAATGGAATTGGGATTTCTCAAAAAGTATATGATAAGATTTATCAGCCTTTTTTTACTACAAAGCCTACCGGGCAGGGCACAGGCCTGGGGTTATCTATAAGTTATGATATCATTAAATCACATGGGGGAGAAATGCGGATAGAATCAAAAGAAGGCGAAGGTGCGGAATTTATTATAATATTACCAACTGTCTAAAACGGGTAATATATAATTGCAAA
>CAXSDW010000063.1:19516-20889 GCA_964236235.1 uncultured Chitinophagaceae bacterium | reverse complement strand
TTTCCTTTGTGGCGTGCTTATCTACAGGTAAATTATTTGTTGCAGAAAGCGTTATAGTATTGCTTTTGTTAACAGATGAATGAAAAGAAGATTGAGCATTAAGTATATAAAAGCAAAGTAAAAAAAGAAATAGAAGAAGAGATTTTAATTTCATAATTAGTAAGTAAAAGAAGAATCGAAACTTCAGTTATAATTATACAAAAAATTCTATTTCCAGGTAAAATGTTTTGTCTTGCGCATCAGGTTACTGTATTGTCCATCCTATCTGGTTAAAAGCAGCCTACCTGAGCAGGCACTTTATTCAAAATTAATTCGAATAGATTTTCTATAATGATACTATTTTATCTTTTCATCATCATCTTTTATTTAATAGGAAATATTATTATATTTAATTTTATTTAAAAGTTATTACTGGTAAAGCTTTATAATAAGAATGCGTAATCCGGGATACATTTAAATTTGTCTTTTCTTATAATACTTTATCTACACTTAATTGCCTGTGATATGAAAAATAATATCTTAAGAGAAATTACGCCCCTTACCCAACATGATTGCTTTACGCTTTTTTCCAGGGAGAAAACAGAATTCGATTTTCCCTTTCACAGCCATAGTGAGATAGAACTTAATTTTATTAAAAATGCCAAAGGTGCTAAACGTGTTATCGGTGATCATATTGAACAAATAGAAGGCCTTGAGCTTGTATTAGTCGGCTCAAACCTGCCACACGGCTGGTTTACAGATGAATGCAAAAGTGCAGTGATAAATGAAATAACGATACAGTTTCACCGCGATCTTCTTGACGAAAAATTTCTTCAGCGCAACCAGATGAGTTTTATACGCAGCATGTTTGAACGCTCTTCAAGAGGTATTCTTTTTTCGCCCGAAACCACAAAAGCGATAATGCCGCGGCTTATCCAGTTGCCACAAAAGCATGGCTTTGATTCTGTGCTGGAACTCATGTCTATTCTGCATGATCTTTCTACTTCACGTAACATGAAAATGCTGTCTGATGTTACTTTTAATAATATTGAATCACTTTCTTATAATAGCCGGCGGGTTAAAAGTATAATGGAGTATCTTAAAAATAACTTTGATAAAAATGTATCCTTAACAGAAGCCTCCAAAATTGCAGGTATGACGGATGTTGCTTTTAGCCGGTTCTTTAGATTAAGAACCGGCAAAACTTTTATTGATACACTTAATGAAGTTCGCCTTGGGCACGCTTCACGAATGCTTATAGATACTACAAAAAGTGTGAATGAAGTTGCTTATAACTGCGGCTTTAATAACATGTCGAACTTTAACCGCATATTTAAAAAGAAGAAACACTGCACGCCTAAGGAATACAGAGAATCTTATACATCTTCTACAGG
>CAXSDW010000063.1:18293-19416 GCA_964236235.1 uncultured Chitinophagaceae bacterium | reverse complement strand
AATCCACCCGTCTGCTTATTTCTGGTGGAAGCTTTCTCCGATAAATTCCAAAGCATCTGTAATACCGGTGCGCCAGTACGTCCAGTTGTGGGCTCCATCTCTTACACGAAACTCGTGAGGAACTTTCTTCTCTGCTAAAGCAATATGCACAAAGCAATTGCCTTTAGTAAGAAAATCGTCATCGCCGCAATCAATCCAGTAGCGAACTTTGCTTAGATCATCTGCAGATTTTGTTTCTATTATTTTTAAAACAGAATTATCATACCAGGCTTTATTCAAGCGGGTTTTGGCATGTAAGCCACGACCATACAATTGACCAAACACTTCTTCATAGCGGTTATCAGGTGTTGTTACCAGCGCATCATCATCAAATACCGCCGCACTTAGCGGAGCAGCAGCAGCAAACAACTGCGGATACTTTAAAGCATAAATAAAAGTACCATACCCGCCCATGGAAAGGCCGGCTATACCACGATAGTGCTTATCTGCTTTTACACGGTATAGTTTTTCTACGGCCGGCATAAATTCTTTTATGAAAAAGTCTTCATACTTTTCTTTGCCATCATAGGAATTTATATACCAGCTTGAATCGCCATTGGGCATTATAATTATCATTGGCGGAATGGTGCCGTTTGCAATAGCCGCATCTGCATAACGGTTTATTTCACCAAACTGCAGCCAGCCTGTATTATCATCTGTATAGCCATGCAAAAGATATACAACCGGGTAGTTTCTCTCTGAACGATCGTAATCCGGTGGCAGATAAACAGTGTATTTTACCGGCTTGTTAAGTATAGCGCTCTTCAATATTTTTTCTTCAATTACTTTACCGGTTTGCTGTGGCATGGCAACCTGTAAAACACTCATGAAACTTGTAATAAGAAATATCTTTTTAAATAAATTCATAACAGTCATTTATTATAATGTAAAGATGAATGTAATATTAATTTTCTTTACCACAAGTGGTAATTTGAAGTGTTGAATCCAAAAATCGATCGGGCGCTCATAAAGCTCTATTCCCGATTAACAGGATTGCCGGATATCATCTCCTATAAAAAATAAATAACTAAATTAAAAATACTATGTGTGTATTTCCTATGTTTGCTATTGTGCCTATGTGGTT
>CAXSDW010000063.1:0-18193 GCA_964236235.1 uncultured Chitinophagaceae bacterium | reverse complement strand
AAATAAACATCTTGCTCGGGGTTTATTTGAAAGCGTTACATAAAAATTTTTCCGTTATGAAACACCTGTCAAACCTGCTTACTATTCTTTTTCTTGTATCTGTAATACCTCTTGCGGCGCAAAAAAACATCCGCCTTTCATCACCCAACAATGATATTACCTTTTCCCTAAAACAGCTTAAAGGAACTATTGAATACAGCGTAGCTTTCAAAGGAGAAAAGATCATTGATAATTCTTCTCTTGGGCTTAAGTTTAATGATATATATTTTGTAAATAATCTGCGTACCGGCAAGGCTCAATTTAAAGATACCACTGAGGATTATGAATTGTTTACAGGCAAAACAAAGCAGGTACATACTCATTATAAGCAAGCCATTATTCCTGTTGAAGAAACAACATCTCCTTACAGGAAGATCAATTTAATAGTAAGGGCATTTGATGATGGGATAGCTTTTCGGTATGAATTTATAAAGCTGCAAAACCATGACAGTCTTGTATTGCAGGATGAGAACACTACTTTTCATCTTACAGGAAACCCTGTTGTGAATGCATTGTTGCTGCCCAATTATACTTCATCACATGAGGGATTATATACACGGGTTTCTTTAAACGAATTAAAGCCCGACACTTTAATGGATATGCCAGCACTTTTTGAGTTTCCGCATAATATATTTCTTGCCATTACAGAAGCAGAACTGGTTGATTATGCAGGCATGTATTTATCTAAACACAATGGTGTTTTAACAGGTATGCTTTCGCCATTGCCTGGTCAAACTGCTATTAAAGTAAAAGCAACCTTACCTCATTATAGCCCGTGGCGTGTGCTGATGGTAAGTAACCGCATAGGCGCTATTATGGAAAGCAACATTATCACTGCGCTTAATGAGCCGTGTAAAATAAAAGACCTAACCTGGCTAAAGCCCGGCAAAACTACCTTTCCCTGGTGGAATGGAAATGTGTTGCCCGATACCATTAATGCTCCCGGAAATAACTTTGTTACCGCACAATATTATATTGATTTTTGTGCCCGCAATAATATACAATATCATTCAGTAGTAGAATATGGATTACACCAATGGTACACTGATGATGGTGTGGGCTTTTCGCCCGGGCCGCATAATGATGTTACAAAGCCCGTACCCGGCCTTGATATGAAAGAGATTTGTGATTATGCCCGTGAGAAAAATGTAGGCATAAGGGTTTGGGTACATTGGGCAGCCTTGTATCCCAGGCTGGATAGCGCTTTCAGCATATTTGAAAAATGGGGCCTGCAGGGAATGATGGTAGATTTTATGGATCGTGACGACCAGCAAATGGTAAACATTCAAACCGAGATATTACAAAAAGCTGCAGCACATCATTTGCATATTCAGTTTCATGGTGCATATAAACCTACCGGTTTAAATAGAACATATCCTAATGAATTTACAAGAGAAGGAACGCTTAATTATGAAACCAATAAATGGAACGATAAAGGCCTTTCGCCTGATCATGATATTATGATTCCCTTTACCCGCGGGCTGGCAGGTTCCACTGATTATCATCTTGGCGGCTTTAGAGCCGTTCCTCAACAGCAGTTCAGGGCGCAATATACAAGGCCTCTTATGCTTGGCACCCGGAGCCACATGCTTGCTATGTACGTAGTGCTTGAGAATTATTTGCAAATGGTTTGCGATTATCCTGAAGCCTATGAAGGGCAGCCCGGCTTTAAGTTTATTAAAGAAATACCTACCACCTGGGATGAAACAAAAGTGATTGATGCAAAAGTGAATGAATATATATTGATCGCAAGAAGAAAAGATACTGACTGGTACGTTGGCGCCATTACCAATCACAATGCAAGAGACCTGCGTGTGCCATTTTTATTTTTACCTGAAGGAAAATATGTTGCCGAAATATATAAAGATGCTGATGATGACGATAAAGATCCGAACCACTTAGTGACAGAATCAATCAATATTACCAAGGAAAGTGTGCTTACATTTCATCTGTCTTCCGGAGGAGGAATGGCTTTGCATATAAGGAAACAATAAGAGCAGCTGATAAAAATTATAGGTGCGCCTGGTGTAAGCATAAAGGATTGTAATATTCTTAAACGTTACATAAAATGTGCCCGGGACTGGATTCGAACCAGCACAACCTTGCGGATGCTGCGACCTGAACACAGTGCGTCTACCAATTTCGCCACCCGGGCATTATTAAGTCAAGAATCATAAGTCAGTAAGTTATTAAAAGAGGAAATAAATAATAAAACAATTTAGATGAATAAAATTCAAGATAATAAAAATCCCATAAATCCCATTAATCCCAAAAATCATGGTTCAGACAGCTACATTAAAATCCCTCAAAGCATCATTCAAGCTCGTCTTTATATCTGTACTTTCTTTCCTTTTCCCGATTATTAAAGCGCAACTGACATTGTATTGTCCCGCAGGAAATGTCTTCATATAACTTCCCGGTATTACTACGCTTCGTGCCGGTACACGTCCTTTAAATTCAACAGGCTCGCCGCCGCTGACATCTATAATTTTTGTTGATTGAGTAAGCACTACATTTGCGCCAAGCACAGCTTCTTTCTCTACTCTTACACCTTCAACAACAATGCTCCGGCTTCCGATAAAACATCCATCCTCAATTATCACAGGGCTTGCCTGCAAAGGCTCCAAAACACCTCCAATACCAACGCCTCCGCTTAAGTGAACGTGCTTTCCTACCTGAGCGCAACTGCCCACTGTAGCCCATGTGTCCACCATTGTTCCTTCATCTACATAAGCGCCAATGTTTACATAACTGGGCATAAGCACTACATTTTTCGCAAGGTAAGCGCCATAGCGTGCAACCGCATGTGGTACTGCCCTTACACCTAATCGAGCATAATCACTTTTCAATTTCATCTTATCATAAAATTCAAAAGGCGGCAACAAATAGGTTTCCATCTTTTGTATTCCAAAGTATAAAAGGATAGCCTGTTTCACCCATTCATTTACCTGCCATGTACCATCAACCTGCATCGCAGTGCGCAATTCACCTTTGTCTAATTTTTCTATTACCTGCTTGATTGCACTGCTATATTCCAGCTGGTTCAGCAATTGCCTGTCGCCCCACGCTGATGTAATCATTTCCTTTAAATCCATCTTTAAAATTTTTGCAAACATATACTACATGTATAAATGAATTAATAATTTCTAAAGCATTTATTTTTTAGACATTAATATTGCCTGATAAAAATCATTCGTTGATTAATATCTCTATCATCATCATTACAAAGAACGAAGAGCATGTTTTGGAGCGAACTTTGGCAAGCATGCAGGGCATTACAGATGATATAATAATGGTTGATTCCGGCAGTACAGATAATACCATTGGCATTGCAAAAAAATATAATATAACTGTTGTAAATACAAGCTGGCTTGGGTATGGCAATACAAAAAACAAAGGCATTGATCATGCAAAATACGATTGGATATTTTCAGCAGATGCAGATGAAGCTGTGGATAAAACTTTAAAAGAAGCGTTGCTTACTTTGGATTTATCTAAAGAGGAAAAATCAGTGTATAAAGTAAAACGCAAAAATTTTATTGGTGAAAAGAAAATGAATTACGGCGCCTGGGCAAACGATTACCAGATAAGATTATTCAACAGAAAAACTTCCCGATGGGATGATTCACCGGTTCATGAACAATTACAAATTCCGGCCGGCTATAAAGTAAAAAAACTAAAGGGAGCGCTGCTTCATTATACAATGAAAGATCTTGACGAGCTTATGGATAAACTTAATCACTATGCATCTTTAAGCGCTAAAAAATATTTTGCCCAGGGTAAAAAAGCTTCATCGTATAAGCTTTATCTTTCTCCATCATTTACATTTTTACTTAATTATTTTTTTAAACTTGGATGCCTGGATGGACGCAAAGGTTTTGTTTCAGCTAAATATTATGCTCACTATACCTTTCTGAAGTATGCGCTGCTGAAGGATTTGTGGAAGAAAGAAGAAAGATAATTTATTTTTACAGCCACAATTCCGCACTCAAATTAAATAGCAACACAAAAATGAAAATTCTGGTACGATTACCTAACTGGCTTGGCGATATGGTAATGAGTACAGCATTTATTGATCAGCTAAAACAAATTTTTCCCGAGGCAGAAATCAGTGTTATTGCTAAAAAAGGAATACATACTTTATTAAAATATTTCTTGCCGGTAGCCAACACATATATTTTTTCCAAAAAGGAATATCCCGGGTTAAAAGGCGCTTATAGATTTGGCAAACTAATTTCAAAACAACAATCATATGATATGTTTTATTGCCTGCCTGATTCTTTATCTTCGGCATTGATGGGCTTTGCAACCGGTGCAAAAAAACGTGTTGGATATAGTAAAGAATTAGGGTTCTTATTACTAACCCAAGGCTACAAAAAAAATAAAAACCTGCATCGTGTTGAGCAATACTTAAGCTTGCTTAATTTCAATTACCAGGAACATCATGATAAACCTTCTGTTTCAATAAGAATAAATCATACACCTCAAAACCGCATAATCGTAAACATAAATTCTGAAGCATCATCACGAAGATTGCCAAAAGAAAAAGCGGTAAGTATAATAAATACGTTAAGAGAAAACACAACTGATGAAATAATACTTATCGGTTCCGGCAGTGAAAAAGATTTTGTAAATGAAGTGTTTTATGGATTAAACAATAATAATGGCATACAAAATTATGCAGGTAAAACTTCACTCACTGAACTTACAGAGTTGATAAGCTCTGCAAAACTTATACTTACTACAGATTCAGGCCCGGCGCATGTTTCCAATGCTATTGGCGTGCCCACAATCGTTTTATTTGGTGCAGGTAATGAACTAAATACTGCACCTTATAATAAATTGAACAGAACTGTAATCAGGTTAAATCAATTATCATGTGAGCCTTGTCAAAAAAATGTATGCGTGAGATTTGGCATTCCAAAATGCCTTACTTTATTGAATGAACAAAAAATTATCCTGGAAGTATTAAAATATATATGATTGCAGATAACTTTTGATAACGATATACAGCAATGCATTAAAACCCTGCTTGCAGGAAAAATAATTCTCTACCCAACTGATACCGTGTGGGGCATAGGCTGTGATGCCACAAATGCAAAAGCGGTAAATAAAATCTTTAAAATAAAAAAACGAGCTGAATCAAAATCAATGATAATACTACTTACTGATGAAAAAGATATTTTCGATTACGCAGATAATCCGGAGCCTGAAATCTTACACTATATTACTTCAACATCTCAGCCCACAACAGCTATTTATAATAAAGGAAAAAATATAGCAAATAACTTAATAAACAAAGATGGAAGTATAGCAATTAGAATTGTGCATGATGATTTTTGCAAGGCACTTATAAATGCTTTTGGTAAATCAATTGTATCTACTTCGGCAAATATCTCCGGCGCTCCCGTGGCAGTAAATTTTAAAGAGATAGCAGAAGAAATAAAAAACGGTGTTGACTATATAGTTCAACACCGTCGGGATGATTTCAAAGTGGCTAAGCCTTCTGCTATTATAAAACTGGATGAAGAAAAAAAAATAGTTTTTATACGTTTGTGATTACAAGGCAATACCAACACCTAACTGTATGCTCTGGCTTTTCCATTTATCCTGGTCGCCAATATTATTAATATCAGAAAGGCCGATTACATAACGCCCATAAACCCTGAACTTTAAAAGATTTAACTGCAACCCACCTACCATTGAAAAGTCTCCTTTTTTAAATGCATCTCCCCCGTTTTGCAGCAAATTTTTATTTTGATCCATCAAAATACCAAACTGCGGACCTGCCTGTAATGCGAATAAATTACTCACGTTATAGTTTAAAAGAATGGGTATAGTTAAATAGTTGAGTTTAATGTTGTTTATTTTATTGAACTGGTAAAGAGAACTAAAACTGGAAGACGTATCTGCACTTACCTGGTTAAACAAAACTTCCGGCTGCACGCTGAACTTTTTACCAAGGCCAACGGTTACAAATCCACCCAGGTGATAGCCATAAGTAAATTCATCTTTAAATGATTTGCCTGTTATCTTATTTATGCTGGCGCCTCCTTTTATGCCAAAATTTAAACCCTGAGAAAATGAAGTTGAAAAGATAAGCAGCATTGTTGCAAGCGAGATAAGCTTTGTTTTCATATTAGTTGTTTTAAATTAAATTTCAATATATATGCCAACGAAAAAAATCAAGTTGTAATTTTTTGTTAACCCGATGTTATCATCGTACTATTAATTGTCAATATTTTACTATTAAAACATAAGGTAATTGTATATGCCACCTTAGCGTTATCCATAAAAATTTCTAATTACTTAAAGAATATTAACTACAATTTAATATAAATGTTGTGCAAAGCGTTCCTTCATAATTATAGTAAGGTGAGATATAAAATGATACAGTTGGATGTACTTAATGCACAACCTAAAAAGCTTACCTTTGCGCCCATTAATAAATTAATATAAAATAAACATGAATGCATTTGAAGGGTTGGGATTAAATGAGCATTTGGTACATGCCATTACCGATTTAGGATTTACAGAACCCACGCCCATACAGGAAAAAGCCATTCCCATTTTATTATCTGGCACAACGGATTTTGTAGGTTTGGCACAAACAGGCACAGGCAAAACTGCAGCCTTTGGATTACCGCTATTACAGTTAATTGATGTAACGCAAAAATATCCGCAGGCATTAATAATTTGCCCAACGAGAGAATTATGTTTACAAATATGTAACGACTTTCAGGATTATAAAAAGTATTTAAAAGCTGCAGTGGCAGAGCCTGTATATGGCGGCGCTTCAATAATAATGCAGATAAGGGCTTTAAAAAAAGGTGTGCATGTTGTAGTAGCAACGCCGGGAAGGTTGATTGATATGATAGAAAGAAAAGCAATTGATCTTGAAAAAGTAAAATATGTTGTGTTGGATGAAGCTGATGAAATGCTTAACATGGGCTTTAGAGATGATATTGATTTTGTGCTTAAGAATACTGTTAAAAGAGAAAGCACCTGGATGTTCAGCGCCACTATGCCTGCTGAAGTAAAAGCTATTTCTAAAAACTTTATGCGTAACCCGCAGGAGATAACTGTAGGCAAAAAAAATACTGCTAACATCAATATAGATCACCAATATTTTATCACGCCTGCGCAATCGCGGTATGAAACTTTAAAGCGACTTGTAGATTTTAACCCTGGCATGTATGGAATAATCTTTACCAGGACAAAAGCAGATGCGCAGGAAGTTACAGAGCGGCTTGTAAAAGAAGGATACGATATTGAAGCGCTTCACGGTGATCTCACGCAGCAGCAACGTGATAAAGTAATGCAGCGTTTTCGTAATAAAAGTATCCAGTTATTAATTGCTACAGATGTTGCGGCACGTGGCATTGATGTAGAAGGTATAACTCATGTAATTAATTATGAATTACCTGATGATATGGAAGTATACACACATCGCAGCGGCCGTACAGCAAGAGCCGGAAAAAGCGGGATATGTATTTCCATTTGCCACAGCAGGGAAGCTTACAAAATAAGGCAAATAGAAAAGATGGTTAACGCCAGGTTTCATCGCCTTGATATACCAAGCGGTAAAGATGTTTGCCGTAAACAATTTTTTCATTTTATGGATAAATTAATGCAGGCCGATACTTCGCATGGTGAATATGAAACTTATCTTCCTGACCTGCAAACAAAATTTGCGGATGTATCAAAAGAGGAAGTTTTAAAAAGAGTTGCAGCATTGGAGTTTAATCATTTTTTAAAGTATTATCAAAATGCCGATGATCTGAATATTAAAAATGATTTGAGAGACAGAAGGCAGGAAACCAGCCGGGACATGGGCGGCAGAAGAGAGCGGGGAACGTTTAACAGCAGTAATGGCTTTACAAGGCTATTTGTAAATCTTGGTACAAAAGACGGATTTTATAAAGCCAGTTTTTTACAATTTATTTTGGATGAAAGTAATTTAAAAAAGGAGATGCTGGGTAAAATTGATCTTAGAGAAATGAATACCTGGATTGAAATTGATAGAAGCGTTGCCGGCAAAATGATTAAAAGTATAGACGGCACAAATTATAATGGCCGCACAATTCGTATGAACGAGGCTGATGGCGGCTTTAAACGTTCTTCACCGGACGAAGGCGGAAGAAAAAGAATTCCTTTAAGAGAACCAAGGTATTAACTAATAAGAAATACTTACATAACATAAACATCATTAAACAAATAAAAATGCCCTGCAAAATTGCTGGGCATTTTATATTATAACTCCTGAAAATATTAATCCTCTTTGGTCTTTACCTCACCATGTTTTAAATCTACCTTATGCTTCATTGTTCTTGCGCCATGTTTATGTTTAGTTTTATAGCCTTTGTAATGCTTATGCTTGCTAAAAGTATTGTGCACTTTTTGAGGCAATGTAGAAGTAGCTTTCACTTTATCTTTATCGTCTTGTGCACGGGTGGCGATGCTTATTGAACAAGTAAGCAGTAACAGAAATAATAATTTTTTCATAATGGAATTTTTTTAATAATAATTAATGCTGGGCTTAAATACAAACTTTATGCCGCATGAATGAGGCCGTCTCTTATGATTGTTAAAGTGATAGCAAACTGCACCCTCTTATATCACTTGCATCGCATCTTCCCAATACTTCAAAATAATCATTCGCATGGATCTTTCCTATATCTTCAGTAGCAATAAAAGCGCATGAATAAATATTAGCAAGGTCAATAACGTTTATTATACCGGTTAATGGCTTTTTGCTTTTGGCTGAAAAAGATTTTACTTCCAAAGGATCATCTTCAGTTCTTATCAAAACCTTCATCCATGGCGGGCATTTAAATAAACCATTTCCGTTTGAATAAGCCTGGGATAACAATTCTGTCATTCCATATTCGGAATGGATAGTGGCTACACCAAAGCGTTCCGTTAATATTTCATGAACCTCTTCACGTGTAATTTCTTTTCGCTTTCCCTTCATACCACCTGTCTCCATTATAATAGTGTTCGACAATTTCAATTTATATTTTTCTGCAAAATCAAGCAGGGCATAAGTTACGCCGATTAGTAATGTACGCTGCTTAAGTATTTCGTTGTGCAACAAAACATGGTGCAGTTTATCAAAATCATTTATATAAAAGCCGCTAAAAGAATTCTTACTGTTTTTAATAAGCTGATTCACCATCGTCACTAATGAAGAATTTTTCCTTTCAGGATAAGAAGGTAATAGGCCCAGAATGCACCATTCAGTTTCCTTGCCATAAAATAATTGAAAAGTATCAGTGAAACTTTTTTCATAAAGTCTGATATTTTTAACAAAATGCTTACTCTTTATGATACCTGTTGTGCCGCTGCTTTCAAAAATAATTTCAGGGTCAAATCCGGTGGTTGTTACCTTATGTGTTTTAAAAAATTGAATTGGTAAAAAGGG
The DNA here is from genome assembly GCA_964236235.1 of uncultured Chitinophagaceae bacterium. Lineage (GTDB taxonomy): Bacteria > Bacteroidota > Bacteroidia > Chitinophagales > Chitinophagaceae > Ginsengibacter. Next base: position 8,730 of record CAXSDW010000063.1, on the reverse strand, counting down.
AATTCTTTCAATAGAATTTACCAGTGAAACACTTGCTCCTGTTGACTCTGCAAATTTTCTATACAGCAGATTGTTTTCAAATTGAAAGCGAAAAACCTCAAGTGCCATATTTTCAAAAGTATAGAAAGAGGTATCAAAGATTTTCTTTTCCAGATCAGTTATTTGTAACAACTTATTCAGTTATTAATAATTATTTTTGAGTATTAAAACACAAAGATGCGTAACGTAGTAATAATTTCAATATTGATTTTTTTTCTGTCAGCCTGCAAAAAAGATAAGTACACCACTGCTCCGCAATTAAAATATAAATCGGCTAATACAACTGTTCTTAATCGTAATCAAACCTTAAAGATTACATTATCGTTTACAGATGCTGAAGGGGATTTAAGTGATAAGATCTTTATACAGGAAATTGTTGCACCTTGTCCGCTTCATCCGGAAGGAGGCTTTATAGATTCAAGTTACCATCTTCCGGAGTTTCCATCCGGTAAAAATCAAAAAGGCGAAATCATTATTACTTATGATTATGTTCCTCTAAATCCAAAATGCCAGCGAAATGATACAGCAATATTTAAATTTGTTTTAAGAGATAAGGCGCAACACCTAAGTGATACTGCTGTATCTGAACCAATAGTTATAATTTACTAAATCTTGATAAGGAAGTTTGTTGAGTTTTTTGTTTTTAGTAACATCTTTCTTGCATTATGCGTAGTTGCCTTATGTATTGAAACGAACCTTTTACTTCATCTTCCGCTCAACTATTGCGGCTTTTATTTTTTTGTTTTTGGTGCTGCGTTGGTTCAATATAATCTTCACTATTTGTTAAAGACCTCTTCATCAGCGAATTCGCTTCGGCTTATATGGTCAAAAAAAAATATCAGCACACACTTGTTTATTATCAGCGCAGGTGTTGTGTTACTTATAAGCGGCTTGTTTACATTTAATGCTCAGCAAATTTTAGTTATAGGTGTGCTGGGTATTATTGCATTTTTATATTCTTTCCCGGTATTGCCTTTTGCAAATAAAAAGAGAATAAAAGACTTTGGGATTTTAAAAATCGCTGCTCTCTCAATTAGCTGGACAATAGTGACAGTATGGTTTCCGGCTGCCGGGGCACAGCATACAAGTGTATCTTTTCTAATAATTTTTTTAAGAAGATTCATTTTTATTTTCAGCTTATGTATTGCTTTTGATATTCGTGATATGGATGTTGATAGTAAAGAAAATATAAGAACCATACCTATAATTGCAGGTGTAAAAAAAGCATATTATTTAACCGTTATTTTGCTGATAATATTTGCATTGCTCTCAGTAATTGAATACATAAGAGCCCCGGATATTAAACTACTTACTGCCATGTTAATCTCAGCTGCGGTTACATTTTGTATGATAAATTATACTCAAAAAAAACGATCAGACCTTGCATATATTATTTGCCTTGACGGCATGATGTTGCTGCAGGCTATACTTGTAATAATTGGCTCGGTTTAATTCTTTATTTTGCGGTAATAAAATATAAAATGGCTAAAGCAAAAAGTTCAAAGTCTTTATTAACAGAAGCTTCACTCGCATTCCTTCGCAGTTATATAAACAATCCGTCTCCTGTTGGTTTTGAAACAAGCGGTCAAAAATTATGGATGCAGTATCTAAATAATTTTGTTGATACAACAATTACTGATCCATATGGAACTGCTGTTGGCATCATCAACCCTGATGAAAAATTTAGAGTTGTAATTGAAGCTCATGCTGATGAAATCAGTTGGTTTGTAAATTACGTTTCTCCTGAAGGCTTAATTTATTTAAAGCGGAATGGCGGTGTTGATCACCAGATTGCGCCTTCACAGCGTGTATTAATTCATGGAAAAAACGGCCCGGTGAAAGCTGTTTTTGGCTGGCCTGCAATTCATACAAGGCTGAGTAATCCTGATAACAAAGAGCCTCAGCCAAAGGTTGATAATTTATTTTTGGATTGCGGCGCAAGAAGTAAAAGTGAAACTGAAGCTCTTGGAATACATATAGGCGCAGTGGTAACATATGAAGCGGGCTTTGAAGAACTTGCTTATAATTATTATATCGGGAGGGCTTTTGATAATCGCATTGGCGGCTTTATGATTGCCGAAGCTGCAAGGCTTTTAAAAGACAATAAAAAGAAATTACCATTTGGTTTATATATTGTAAATGCTGTGCAGGAAGAAATCGGCTTACGCGGTGCTGAAATGATAGCACGAAGATTAAAGCCTGACATAGCAATTGTAACTGATGTAACACATGACAGCACTACACCTATGATAAATAAAATGGTAGAGGGAGATTGCAGTTGCGGCAAAGGACCTGCTTTAACTTATGGCCCGGCAGTGCATAATAAATTACTTAATCATGTTCAGCAGGTGGCTGAAAAAAATGCTATTCCTGTTCAATTGAAAACGGTAAGCCGCAGCACCGGCACTGATACTGATTCATTTGCCTATGCCAACGACGGATGCCCGTCTGTGTTGATCTCTATACCATTACGATATATGCACACTACAGTAGAAATGCTTCACAGAGATGACATCGAAAATACTATAAAGCTGATGTATGAAACATTGCTATCACTTAATGCTGAAACTAACTTAAGTTACTTTTGATGCCTAAAGAGATGCAGTACACGGGTGCGACGCAAGGGACGATGCCATGAAAAACATCTGTTGGGAACAAAAAAAAATTTACCATGAGAACCGACCGGACAAAACAGGAAATTGCAGATATATACCATATGCCTTTATTGGAATTGATCTATAAAGCGGCAACCATGCACCGGCAATTCCAGGATACTGCGGAAGTACAGGTATGCACTTTGCTATCAATAAAAACAGGCGGCTGCCCCGAAGATTGTGCTTACTGCCCGCAGGCTGCCCGTTATAATACAGGGCTTGATGTGCAGGCTCTGATGAAAAAAGAGGAAGTGCTTGCTTATGCAGAAAAGGCACGAAAGGCAGGCTCCACAAGGTTTTGCATGGGAGCAGCGTGGAGAGAAGTGAGAGATAACAAAGATTTTGACAGGGTTCTTGACATGGTAAAAGGAGTGAATGAACTCGGCATGGAAGTTTGCTGCACAATGGGGATGCTAACTGCAGAACAGGCGAAAAAATTATATGACGCAGGCCTGTATGCTTACAATCATAATGTAGATACATCAAAAGATTATTATGCTGATGTGATAACTACAAGAACTTATGATGATCGTTTAAGAACGTTAAGTAATGTGCGTAAAGCCGGCATAAGTGTTTGCAGCGGCGGCATAATCGGCCTTGGCGAAACACATGACGACAGGATAGGTATGCTGCATACTTTATCAAATTTACCTCAGCATCCGGAAAGTGTTCCTATAAATGCTTTGGTAAGAATTAAGGGAACGCCCTTGCAGGATAATCCTAAAGTAGATATTTGGGATATGATAAGAATGATTGCTACAGCAAGAATAATTATGCCAACAACAATGGTGAGGCTGAGTGCAGGCCGGGCAGAAATGAGCATTGCTGAACAGGCTTTATGTTTTATGGCAGGCGCCAATTCTATTTTTGCAGGAGATAAATTATTAACCACACCAAACCCGGGTTTTGATGCTGATAATATGATGTTTCAATTATTAGGATTGAAGCCCAGGCAGGCTTTTAAGGAAGAAAAGGCATTGGTTGATCAGCCTGAATCAATGCATTAATTAAGTTTTAGAACACAAATTAGATGTTTATAAACGCATGTTGTTTGCTTTAATAAATGCAATGCCTGTAAATAAAATAATCTATACAATCGGCCACTCTACAAGAACATTGAATGAATTTATTTCAATGCTTATTTCATTTAAAATAGATATGGTTGCAGACATAAGAAGCTATCCGGGCTCACGCAGATATCCGCAATATAATAAGGAAGCTTTAGAGGTTTCGTTACCTCAACACAGTATTAATTATGTGCATTTGCCTGATCTTGGCGGAAGGAGAAAGGCTGTAAAAGATTCAAAAAATATTGCCTGGAAGAATGATGCTTTTCGGGGATATGCTGATTACATGGAAACCGAAAACTTTAAACACGCAATTACACAACTTGAAAAAATTGCATTGAAAGAAAGAACTGCTTATATGTGCTCGGAAGCGGTGTGGTGGCGCTGCCACAGATCTTTGGTTTCTGATTATTTGAAATGGAAAGAATGGACAGTACTGCATATCATGGCGGAAAATAAAACTGAAAAACATCCTTATACGTCTCCTGCAAAAATTGAAAATGAAAAATTGAATTACTCAACAAGTGCAAATCTTTTGTTTTGAAGATTGAAATAAACACGCTTAATATTATAAAACAAATTCCCCCTGAAGAATCAGGGGGAATCTCTTTAACCCTTAAAACAATCAACACGCAAGGTGTTGATATTTGCTTATGAAAGTTACTTACGTATACAGGGTGAAGACAGATTTTAATTTATGAAAATTTTTTTAAGCCAGTGCCATATCCATAACCTGCTGCATTGTTTTTACATAGCTTATTTTTAAACCCTTTATAAAGTTTGGATTAATTTCAAGAACATCTTTTTGATTGAGAGAACACATTATTATTTCTTTTAATCCTGCACGTTTTGCAGCCAGCACTTTTTCTTTTATGCCGCCTACAGGCAATACCTGTCCACGTAAAGTTATCTCTCCTGTCATTGCCATATAAGGCTTTACTCTGCGTCCTGTAAATGATGAAGCTAATGCTGTCATAAGCGTAATACCTGCGCTGGGACCATCTTTTGGCACTGCTCCTTCTGGTATGTGTATGTGCACATTTTTCTTTACAAACGTTTCCGGATCAATACCATATTTTTTTGCATTGGCCTGTAAATAGGTCATAGCAGTCGTGGCGCTTTCCTTCATTACATTACCAAGATTACCGGTAAGCTTTAATTCGCCTTTGCCATTATCACTTGTAGTAGTTTCAATAAATAAAATATCACCACCCACATATGTCCAGGCAAGTCCTACTGCAACGCCGGCCATGTTTATCGTTTTATACATTTCATTGCTATACCGGGATTTTCCCAGAATTCTTACAACGTCACCCTGGCTGATTGTAGGCTTTAAATTGCCTTTGGTTGCATAAGTTTTAGCAAGGTTACGCATAATGGAAGCCAGTTGCCTGTCAAGCTCCCTAACTCCGCTTTCTCTTGTAAAGTCAGAAATTACTTTTTCCAACACAGCATCACTTATCTTAAAATTAACATCTTTAAGCCCATGAGCTTCCTTTTGCTTGGGCAATAAATGCCGCTTTGCTATTTCAATTTTTTCTTCTACAGCATAGCCACTCAGGTCAATTATTTCAAGCCTGTCACGCAAAGCCGGCTGTATATTTTGCAGATTATTTGCAGTTGCAATAAATAAAACTTTACTCAAATCATACTCCAGCTCTAAGTAATTATCATAAAAATTATTGTTTTGCTCAGGATCTAAAACCTCAAGTAAAGCAGAAGAAGGATCTCCCCTGAAATCGCTGCCTACCTTATCTATTTCATCTAAAATCATAACCGGATTAGATGATTTTATTTTTCTTATAGATTGTAAAATACGGCCGGGCATTGCGCCGATGTATGTTTTTCTATGACCACGAATTTCACTTTCATCATGCAAGCCACCAAGACTAACTCTTACATACTTTCGGTTGATAGCGTTTGCAATGCTTTTACCCAGCGAAGTTTTCCCTATGCCTGGAGGGCCAACAAAGCAAAGGATCGGGCTTTTCATATCTCCCTTAAGCTTTAGCACTGCGAGGTATTCAACAATACGTTCTTTTATTTTATGCATTCCATAATGGTCATTATCCAGAACTTTTTTTGCCTTTTTTAAATCATACTGATCTTTTGTATAATCAGTCCATGGCAAATCAAGCATAAGGTCTAAATGGTTATACACGATCGAATAATCAGGTGTTGACGGATGCATTCTTTCCAGTTTTTCAATGCCTTTGGTAAACATATCCTTTGCAGCCTGCGGCCACTTTTTTCCATCAGCTTTTTTTTGCATCTCTTTTATTTCCGCCACATTATCGCCACCTAATTCCTCTTTAATTGCCTTCATTTGCTGTTGCAAAAAATAATCTTTTTGCTGCTTATCAAGCTCAGCACGGGTTTTATTGGTTACTTTATTTTTTAGCTCCGCATACTGCAATTCTGTATGCAATAAATTCATTAATACTTCTGCACGTGCCTTAATATTATTTATTTCAAGCAAACGCTGTTTATCTAATATATTGCTGTTAAGATTGCTGCTTACGAAGTGAATTAAAAATGAAGGATTTTCTATATTTTTTAAGATTATAGAAGCCTCAGAAGGCAGATTGGGAGAGAGTTGTATGATTTGCCCTGCAAGTTCCTTTATAGAACCAACCATAGCGGAAAAATCGTTATCGTCTGTAAGCGCTTCATCTTCAAGCACCGTTATGTTGGCTTTAAAATATGGTTCTTCTGCAGTTATTTCATCAATCTTAAACCTCTTTCTTCCTTGTATAATTATAGTGGTGCCTCCATCAGGCATTTTTATAAGCTTTACAATTTTTGCAATTGTGCCTACATCTACAAGGTCACTTACTGCAGGCTCTTCAACAGCACTGTCTTTTTGCGATATTACACCAACCAATTTGTCAGCTTTGTATGCATCGTTAACTGCTTTAATACTTTTGTCTCTTCCAACTGTAATCGGCAAAACTACACCGGGAAATAACACAGTATTTCTTAGCGGAAGCAAACGTATCTCTTTTGGAATAGGCTGATCATCTCCGTTCTCAACCCCATCTTCATTCAACGGAATTATCGGCATAAATTCCATTTCTTCTTCAGGGGCGCCAAACTTTACTTTGTGATTCATAATTTTCTTTGGTTAGACAAAATGTCAAAACTTCGCTTCAAAGAAACGAAGTTTTTGTGTTTCCTATTGTGGTCAAGATTAATGCCACGTTAAAAATCAACAACATACCTGACAATAAAGGATTATATCTATCTGCTAAATGACAAGAACTCATAGAAACACAGATTATTATTAAAAAATTACTTTTGCAGAAATGGACATTAATTGCAGCAACGAAGAATTATTCTTATTAAAAAAAATTGCCCGGGCGGCGGTAGAATTGCAAATGCCCTGTTACTTAATTGGCGGTTTTGTGAGAGATAAAATAATAGGAAGAGATACTAAGGATGCGGATATTACCTGCGTAGGCGATGGTATTGCATTAGCGCATAAAGTTGCGTCTTTGTTTAAGCCGGTTCCTGTGGTAAATTATTTTAAAAACTTTGGAACAGCACAAATCAGGCTTTTTTTACCGGGAAATAATACCGGTTTTGATATAGAATTTATAGGTGCAAGAAAAGAAAGTTATAACTACGAAAGCCGTAATCCGGAAGTAGAACCGGGAAGTTTAGAAGATGATCAAAACCGACGCGACTTTACAATGAATGCACTTGCTATCAGCCTTAATAAAACGGATTATGGTAAATTAATTGATCCTTTCAATGGTCTTGCAGATATTAAAAATGGAATAATAAAAACGCCATCTGTTCCTGAAAATACTTTTAGTGATGATCCCTTAAGAATGATGAGAGCTGTTCGTTTTGCTGCGCAACTAAACTTTACAATTGAAGACAAAACTTATGAAGCAATTTGCCTGAATGCGCACAGGATAAGCATTGTAAGCGCAGAACGAATAACTGATGAACTCAACAAAATTATTCTTACTAAAAAACCATCTGTTGGCTTTGCACTTCTTTTTAAGAGCGGGTTGCTTAAAATAATTTTTCCACAAATGGTTTCTCTTGCAGGTGCAGAATATATAGATGGTAAAGGTCATAAAGATAATTTTTATCATACGCTGCAGGTACTTGATAACATTTCTGAAAACACTGATGACCTGTGGCTGAGATGGGCCGCGATTTTACATGACATTGGAAAGCCAGCCACAAAAAAATTTGAAGATGGAACCGGCTGGACGTTTCATGGTCATGAAGTTGTGGGCGGAAGAATGGTGAATAAAATCTTTGCAAAATTTAAACTGCCATTAAATGAAAGAATGAAGTTTGTAAAGAAAATGGTTGAACTGCATTTGCGTCCTATAAGCCTTACAAAGGAAAACATAACTGATTCCGCTGTGAGAAGATTGCTCTTTGATGCAGGAGATGATATTGATGCCTTAATGACCTTATGCAGAGCGGATATTACTTCAAAAAATAAAAGAAAAGTAACACAATACCTGGAAAATTTTAACGTGGTAAGTGAACGGCTCAGGGAAGTAGAAGAGAGTGATAAGCTGCGTAACTGGCAGCCCCCGGTAACCGGTGAAATAATAATGAAAACATTTAATTTGCCGCCGTGTAAAAAAGTTGGTGATCTCAAAAACAACATCAGGGAAGCTATACTTGATGGAGTAATTCCGAATGAATATGATGCAGCATTTGAATATATGCTTAAAAAAGCAAAGGAACTTGGTATTGAAATTAGCCCTCAGTAATGAAAGAAAGTTCAATTTTGTAATTCTTGTTTATAATCCTTATTATTTAGTTTTGCAGTATGGCAATATTAAGATTTAGAATTTACTGGGAAGATGATGACAGCATATACCGTGATGTTGTAATAAAACATACGCATACTTTTTTCGATCTTCATAAAGTTTTACTCTCCTGTTTTGAATTTGATAATAAACATAAGGCCACCTTTTACAGAAGCAACGATAAAT
>CAXSDW010000062.1:1450-21682 GCA_964236235.1 uncultured Chitinophagaceae bacterium | reverse complement strand
ATCACATATTTAAGCAAAGTATAAAACAAACATAACACTATTAATGAAAGTGTTTTATAAATTGATTCAGTGACATAAAAAACCCCCGCTTTCTTACGGAGGTTTACAAAAGTCTTTTTTTATTGTCCTATAGCTGACCTGGCGCCTCCGGCAGAAAAAATGGCAAGCATTCTGCTGGCCTGCCCTTTAGAAAACATGTACATACAGGCATCATCTGTATAATCCATATAGTTCATTGACATATCGCCGCTGTTGCTGCAGCTAACATGAGGAAATGACGGACAGCCATAGTTTTCAGCTCCCTGGTTTGGTGTATCGTCAACAAGGTCAGAGCCGGAACAGGCGCCATTATCATCGCCCCAGATATGACGAAGATTCATCCAATGACCAACCTCATGGCTTGCAGTTCTTCCTAAATCATAACTTGTAGTATAAGTACCTGAAGGATATAATTTCCTGCTTCCGAAAGCGGAATACAAAATTACCACTCCATCTGTAGCAGGATTACCGCCGGGAAACTGGGCATATCCTAATAAACCCTGGCCTAAATTGCAGGCCCAAAGATTTAAATCATGTGCAGGATCAGTTGGGTTTATACCACCTTGTGAAGATTTCTTCATAGCATCATTAGTGCCCCAGCTTTTTTTATTGGTAGATTTTCTAATTATATTACTCAACACGAATTTTACACCAACTTTACCTACAGACGAAGTAAACATCGCCGGCACTTTAGATATATCAGTGTTGGTATCATTATAATCCGCATTCAATACATCTATTTGTGATTGTACCTGGCCGGATGAAATGTTTTCTGCAGCAGTTCTATATAACACATTTACAACTACGGGAATTGTGATTACACCATTCACAAGCTGATTTATTTTGTTGCTTTTTATAGCTCTTTGAGTAAACGCTTCTATTTGAGCCATCCTGATTTTTAATGATGGATCTGCAGCTAACTGCGCCTGCAACACATCATTTGAAGCACAGGTTCTTTTAGTAATTATTTCAACCTGGTCTGTTGGCTGAATATCTGTTATTGAATTTTTTTGACATCCTGTAAAAAGGATCAGGAGGATCAATGAAGCAAAGGAAATTTTTTTCATGTTGATTAATTAAATTTTAAATGATAAACTAAGATAAAAAATATATTACACTTTGAGTATTAGTGTATAAATATTTAGACTCAAAAGTAAGCGCATTAATTTCTTACAGGCTTTCCACTTTTTAGTACACTTTGAAGTCTTTCAAGCGTTTTCTTTTCACCACATAAACTTAAAAAAGCTTCCCGTTCAAGGTTAAGAAGATATTGTTCGCTTACTAATGTTGGCTCACTGAGATCGCCGCCACACATGACCCAGGCAAGCTTTTGCGCAATTTTTACATCATGTTCTGTAATATAATTTCCACGAAACATTCCGTTGATACCTGCATACAACATACCTAATCCTGATCTGCCTAAAACTTTTATATCAGTCCGTTGCACCGGCATTGTATAGCCCGCATCATACAGTTCAATAACGCTTTGTTTTGCATCGGCAATTCTTCTCGATTGATTCATGCTTATTTCATCAGTACCTTTTCTCAATATGCCAATCTCATACGCTTCAAGTGCCGAAGTAGAAACTTTTGCAGTGCCGATTGTTAAAAAACGATTTTGAAGTGTTATAGTTTCAGGCTCATTTGGATGCATTTCATCAGCAGCTCTTAACGCAAATTCTTTAGTGCCGCCGCCTCCGGGAATAAGCCCTACCCCTAATTCTACAAGACCAATATACGTTTCAGCAGCAGCCTGAACTTTGTCGCAATGTAAGCTAAGTTCGCAGGCGCCGCCAAGCGTTAAACCATGCGGAGCCACTACCACAGGAATAGATGAATAGCGAACTCTCATCATTGTATTTTGAAATATGCGCACAGCCATATCAAGCTCCTCATATTCCTGCTCAGCGGCGAGCATAAAAATCATTCCCACATTTGCACCGGCGCTAAACTGCGGGCCTTCATTTGCAATTACCAATCCTTTAAACTTGTCTTCTGCAATAAAAATTGATTTATTCAAAGCTTCCAAAACCTCACCGCCGATGCTTCCCATTTTGGTATTCCACTCCAGACCTAAAACATCATCACCTAAATTATAAAGTGAACAGGCGCTATTTTTCCAAACAATCTTATCAGTGTTATTGCTCATGATAATAAATGCTTCTGCGCCGGGTGTTGGCTTATAAGTTTGAAAATTTATATCATAGTACAAACGTTTTCCATTCTCAATTTTATAAAATGAACTGCACCCTTTTGCCAGCATATCTTCTACCCAATTTGCTATGGTGAATCCTGCTGCCTTCATGGCTTCTGCTGTTTTAGCAACACCTAAAACATCCCATGTTTCAAAGGCGCCAATTTCCCAGCCAAAGCCCGCTTTCATTGCATCATCAAGTCTGTATATTTCATCACTTATTTCAGGAATACGATGTGATATGTAAGAAAATAAATGGTAATGAAACTGCCTGTAAAATTCTCCTGCTTTGTCCTGCCCGGCTGATAATACTTTTAGTCTTTGTTTAAGATCATCAATTGGTTTTGCGGTTTCAAGTGTAGCAAACTTTGGCTTGCTTCGTTCTTTGTATTCAAATGTTTGGAGATCCAAAGTCAGTATTTCCTTTTCTCCTTTTTCTCCTTTTCTCTTCGCAAAAAATCCTTGTCCTGTTTTATCACCTAACCAGTTATTCTCAATTATTTTATTTAACCAACCTGGAATATTGAAAGTCTCTTTTGCTTCATCTCCGGGACAATTGTCTGCAACTCCTTTTGCCACTTTTACCAATGTATCTATCCCAACCACATCAGCAGTACGAAAGGTTGCAGACTTTGGGCGGCCGATCATTGGCCCGGTCAGCGCTTCCACTTCATCTATGTTCAAACCAATTTTATCCATCAAATGGAATATCGTCATAATGCTGAAAACCCCGATGCGATTAGCTATAAACGCAGGCGTATCTTTTGCAAGAACTGTTGTTTTACCTAAATACAAATCACCATAATGCATCAAAAAATCTACTACTTCGGCATCAGTAAATTTCGTTGGAATAATTTCCAGCAAGCGTAAATATCTTGGCGGATTAAAAAAGTGCGTGCCGCAAAAATGTTTTTTAAAATCATCACTTCTTCCTTCAGCCATCATATGTATGGGTATGCCGGAAGTGTTGGAAGTGACAAGTGTTCCTTGCTTTCTATACTTTTCAACCTCGGTAAAAATCGCCTGCTTTATATCCAATCTTTCAACTACCACTTCTATCACCCAATCACAATTTGCAATGTCCTTCATGTTATCAGTAAAGTTTCCGGTCTTAATTCTCTTTACAACATCTTTTGTAAAAACAGGAGAAGGATTCGATTTTAGAGCGGCCGCCAAAGCATCATTCACAATCTTATTACGGCTCTTAAAATCTTCTGCTTCTTTTGGCGCAATATCCAGCAATAAAACCTGTAACCCGATGCCTGCAAAGTGGCACGCAATGCGGCTTCCCATAACTCCGCTGCCTAAAACAGCAACTTTCTTTATAGTTCTTTTTCTCATGTTTATAATTGATATTTATCTCTATCAACTGTGAAGCTATAAAAACTATTTGAATGAAAAATGGCTTAAAAATTAGAAGAAGTAACTCTTTTATGACATTAGTTTTTTAATGATTTCCCTATGTTATGCTGATGTTTAGCTGTATTCAATTTATTCTTTTATACTTTATCTTCGATAAAAAAATATGGAATATACCGTTGTAAAAAAGACTGATGCAAATGAGTTGATTGCGGAAGTCAATGTACGGATAAAAGAAGGATGGGCACCATCAGGCGGCATATCTATTGCCTTTGGAAGAATAAGAAATACCACAGGCGGCTCAAAAGACTGGACAGAGGTACTCTTTCATGCACAGGCATTAATAAAAGAAGATAATCAACAGTAGCGCAAGTATGGTTGCTGATCAAAAATACTTTACCGTGATACGACAATTGTGAGATTAGATTTTAAGTAACGGAACTTCCTTCAGCTATTTTTTGTTCAGGGCTTACAAAATACAGTTTTCCATCTTTATCTTCTGCCATTAAAATCATACCGTTACTTTCTATTCCTCTCATCTTTCGCGGAGCAAGATTAGCAACAACGATCACTTGTTTGCCAACAATTTCTTCAGGTACAAAATGCAATGCAATGCCTGATAATATTGTTCTTTTTTCAAACCCAAGATCAATTTCAAGCTTTAAAAGCTTATCTGCTTTTTCTACTTTTTCTGCCGTAAGAATTGTTCCTACCTTAAGATCAATTTTTGCAAAATCATCATAAACGATTGAGCTCACCGCGGCCTTCTCTACCGGAGAGGAAGATGAAGGTTCAGGTAATTTATTTTCTTCCATTAGCTTAATTTTTTCTTTATGATTATCTTCCTTCACATTATCATTTGTGCTTTGTGTCTTATTATTTTCTAATTTTTCTATTTGTCTTTTAACTTCATCATCGTCTATCTTCCTAAATAAAAGCTCCGGAGCTCTTAAACTGTAACCAACACTTAAAAGCTTTGTCTTTCCTGCATTTTCCCAGTCAAGCATTTTATCAACAACCTTCATCATGTTACACATTCTTTTTGCTGTAAAAGGCAAAAAAGGATTTATCAATACAGCAAGATTTGCCGTTAGCTGAAGACATGCATGTAAAGTATTATCTATCTGCTTTTGCAAATTTATATTTGCTAAATCCTGTAAATCATTCCCTGATTGTTCAATTGCAGCGGCTTTTTTCCACGGCTCTTTTTGCTGAAGATATTTATTGCCTTTTCTTGCAAGATCGATGATCTCAAATAATGCATCTCTAAATTTGAACTCTTCAATAAGATCACCTGCTTTTGCAGCAGATGATTGGAATTCTTCCATGATATTGTTGTCAGGTTTATCTAATACATCAACGTGTAAAGGAGGAACTTTTCCCTTACATAATTTATGCATCAACACAAATGTCCTGTTTACAAAATTACCAAAGATGGCTACCAATTCCCCATTCGTTCTATCCTGGAAATCTTTCCAGGTAAAATCATTGTCTTTTGTTTCAGGTGCGTTAGCACATAACACGTATCGTAACGTGTCCTGCTGATCAGGAAAGTCTTTTAAATATTCATTTATCCAAACAGCCCAGTTTCGGCTGGTAGAAACTTTTTCACCTTCTATATTTAAAAATTCATTGGCAGGAACATTTTCCGGCAAAACATAGTCGCCATGAGCATGTAACATTGCAGGGAAAATTATACAATGAAAAACAATGTTATCCTTACCAATAAAGTGAACAAGCTTTGTATCTTCTTTACACCAGTATTCTTCCCAGTTTGCTGTTAATTCTTTTGTTGCAGAAATATACCCGATAGGTGCATCGAACCATACATATAAAACTTTGCCTTCTGTATTTGGCAGCGGAACTTTTACTCCCCACTTGCTGTCCCTCGTCATTGCACGTGGCTGCAAACCCTTATCCAGCCAGCTTTTACATTGCCCGTATACATTGATCTTCCAATCCTTATGTTCTTCTAAAATCCATTGTTTTAAAAATGGTTCATAATTTTGTAAAGGAAAATACCAATGTGTAGTTTTCTTTTTCACGGGTACAGCATCACTTAAAGTACTGCGTGGATTTATTAATTGCTCAGGACTTAAAGAAGAGCCACATCTTTCACATTGATCGCCATAAGCATTCGGATTTCCACATACAGGGCATGTGCCGATAATATAACGGTCGGCTAAAAATGTTTTCTTTTCTTCATCATAATATTGCGCGGTTTCTTTTTCTTCAAACAAACCTTTTTCATAAAGGTTAGTAAAAAAAGCAGCAGCAGTTTCGTGATGAATTGGATTAGATGTACGGGAATAAATATCAAAAGAGATTCCCATTTGCTGAAAACTATCTTTAATTATTTCATGGTATTTATCAACTACTTCCTGCGGAGTAATTCCTTCTTTCATCGCACGGATGGTAATAGGAACGCCATGTTCATCACTTCCGCAAACAAATTTTACATCTCTTTTTTGCGCTCTAAGGTAACGGGTATAGATATCCGCAGGCAAATAGCAACCAGCCAGATGCCCGATGTGCACAGGTCCATTTGCATAAGGCAAAGCAGCGGTAATTAAATATCGTTTAAAATCCTTCATGTGCCTATCCACTAAAGGGATATTAATTTTTTTTATGGTGATGCCTGAATTCTATATGCAAATCAGGCCGGCAAAAATACCTTAATCGCTATCATTGCCAAAATGAGTTTATTTATAATTATTGGGAATTTTAAATTCAAATAAAGTAATAAATCATAAATTTTTATTATAAGTTATAAAACAATCTTAGATAACTTTAGTTAATGAACCGAAAAGATTTTCTTTCAGCAGTTGTACCTGTAAGTGCCGTTGCTGCTGCTTTTCCGGCAAAAAGAAAACATTTATTTGAAGATGCAGTTTATAAAATTCCGCCGCCGTTACTCAAAGGTGATACCATAGGAATTTGTTGCCCTTCAGGATATATAAGTGTTGAAGACATTCAACCTGCGGTTAATAAAATGAAAGAATGGGGCTTTAAAATTAGTATCGGAAAAACTGTAGGATTAAAAGATTTTTCGTTTGGCGGAACTGATGAGGAAAGAATAAATGATCTTCAAAATATGCTTGATGAGCCGGAAATAAAAGCAATAATGTTTGCAAGAGGCGGCTACGGCGCTGTAAGAATTATTGATAAACTTAATTTTAAAAAATTTGTTGCTGAACCAAAATGGATCATTGGATTTAGTGATGCTACTGTTTTTCATTCTCATCTTAATAAAAATTTTGGTATCGCTTCTATTCATTCTAAAATGTGCAACAGTTTTCCTGCAGACTGGAGCAATGCTGATCCGGCACAAATAGATTCAATTGAATCTATCCGCAAATGTTTGACAGGAGAAAAAGTGAATTATAATGTTATTGCGAATGAAAATAACCGTGCAGGAATAGCAGAAGGAGTATTGATTGGCGGCAATTTATCTATCCTGGAAAACCTTGCAGGCACTCCATCTGACATTGATACTGATGGCAAAATTTTATTTGTTGAAGAAGTAGACGAATACCTTTACAGCATAGACAGGATGCTTTGGAATTTAAAAAGAACAGCTAAATTTCAAAAATTAAAAGGGCTTATTGTTGGTGGCTTTAACCGTATAAAACCTGATGATACGGGTGAAGAATTTGGGAGAACTATTTATGAAATTATCCTGGAAAAAGTAAAGCCATTTAATTATCCTGTTTGCTTTGAATTTCCTGTGGGCCATCAAAAAAATAATGTTGCATTAAAGTGTGGAGTAAGGCATAAATTAATTGTAACAAATGAAAATGTAATGCTGCAGGAAATATAGTTTTCTTAATTCTTAATTTTTAATTCAAAGAATGCCTGTGATTATTCCTCCCTACTTAAAACCCGGTGATACTGTTGGAATCCTTTGCCCCGCAAGTTTTATGCCTTATGAAAAAGCGGAAACAGCCATTACTACATTTGAGCAATGGGGTTATAAAGTAAAAACCGGAACTACACTTGGCAGCCAGTTCCATTATTTTTCCGGCACTGATGAACAGCGTCTTAATGATCTGCAACAAATGCTTGATGATGATTCCATACAGGCAATTTTTTGTGCAAGAGGAGGGTATGGAACAGGAAGAATTATAGAAGATCTGAGCTTTAAAAAATTTAAGAAAAATCCTAAATGGATAATTGGCTTTAGTGATATAACTGTTTTGCAACTGCATTTATTTGCTAACTATAAAATTGCTTCTTTGCATGCGCCAATGGCTTCCGCATTTAACGATGATGGCTATAAAAATGCATTTGTACAAAGTTTGCGAAAAGCCTTATCAGGTGAAAAAGCAAACTATCAAACGGCATCACATCCCTACAATAAAAAAGGAAGTGCCAAAGGAATATTGACGGGTGGAAACTTGTCACTGATTGCGCATTTAACTGGTACGTCATCAGAAATAAAAACAAAAAATAAAATTTTATTTATAGAAGATGTTGGTGAATACATTTATAATATTGACCGGATGCTTTACCAGCTAAAACGAAATGGCAAACTTAACAGGATAGCTGCATTAATTGTTGGCGGCTTCACCGAAATGAAAGATACGATGGTGCCTTTTGGACAAGATGCCGAAAAAGTAATAAGAGACATTGTGAAAGAATATGATTTTCCTGTTTGTTATAATTTTCCTGTGAGCCACGGTATTAAAAATTATGCGTTGAAGATTGGTGTGGAGTATGAGATAAATATTGGAAGTAAGTCAGCAACATTGCAGGAATTATAGCAGGCTATATTTGCAACATGAAGTTTAGTATAATCCGTTTTTTAAAATCGACATTTATAAAATTACACCTTCATGTTTTGTTTCAACCTTTTGCAGGAGGCTTGCTACAACTGGCTTATATGACAAAGCTTTCCAAATGGGCTTATCAAAATAAAAAAATTCCTTATAACGACTTTTATTCAAAATGGGATTATAACAAACGTTACGATCTCTATAAATATATATTAGAAAAAGAAGATTTAAAACTGCCCATAAATTATTTAGAATTTGGTGTGGCTGATGGCTTTTCTTTTAACTGGTGGATGAGCGAGAACACTCATCCTGGTTCTGCGTTTTATGGCTTTGATACTTTCACCGGTCTGCCGGAAGATTTTGGACCTTATAAAAAAGGAACATTCAATACGAAAAATAATTTGCCAACTATAAAAGATAAGAGAGGAAAATTTTACCAGGGATTGTTTCAGCAAACATTGCCCGGCTTTTTAAAAACGTTTGACAATAAGAACAAAACGGTTATAATGTTAGATGCTGATTTGTATACAGCTACACTTTATACGCTTACAACGCTTGCTCCATATTTAAAAAAAGACGACGTTGTTTTTTTTGATGAATTTGTGGTGCCCACTCATGAATTTATGGCTTACCATCAATTTATAAATTCATACTATTTTAAAATGGAATTAATTGGCGCTGCTAACAATTATTATTTTGTTGCTTTCATAATAAAATAAAAGCGCTTATTTACAACTTAGATTTACTGCCGCAATATTTGTGGTGACTTACTTTATACAGGTTATTCATCCTTATTAATTCTGTTCAATTTTATATTTGTAACCGGAGATACTATTAAAGGAAATTTTTCAACAGTAATATTGCTTTGTTCAAGACCGAAACCTCTTTCTTCACTAAGGCTTAAATCTTTAAGCCAAAAATGTAATTTCATAATAAGCTTTTCAAGAATGGGCAACTCATTATCACGCGATAAAAATTTTTCCATTACTATAAACTGAAAATCGCCCATTACATTATTGCGTTGCAGGCTTTCATAACGGCTGGTAATATTTACTTCCCTGTTTGCCACCATATCTTCCACTACTTTTCTAAACATCAGGTTAATCCTGGGTTCCATTCTAAAACCCATTCTAAATTCAACCCGGATCACTTCATTAGGTATTACAGTTTGCACTGTGTATTCGCTTGTGTATGGATCATCCATTGTATCTACATGCACAAACCAATAAATATCAGCCCGCTTTGGCTTGCGGTTTAATATAGAATAAATGATCTTATGCTCAATTTCTTTTGGATTATTAGCGCTCGTTAAATAAACAAGATGAGTTGCAAACTTTGGTATTGAATTGTCATTGCTCAACTCCTGAAGCACCGGAAGATATTGCTCCAGCCTTACAAATTCAATGTACCTGTTTTTAACTTTGCGTGCCCTGAACCAGATATACATTACAGAATATAAACCGCCTGCCACCAAAATAGTAACAAAACCTCCCTCCGGAAATTTGCGAATATTAGCTACTAAAAAACTTAGTTCAATTGCAAGATATACTGCCAGGTACAATGCTATTAATGGTCGGGGAGCTCTTCGGGAAATAAGGAAATTTGCAAACAAGATTGATGTTGCCAGCATACAAAGTGTAATGGCCAAACCGTAAGCAGCTTCCATGTTTGAAGAAGAACGGAAATACAAAGTGATGCCTACACAGCCCAAAAATAAAAGAGTGTTAATGCCCGGAATATACAATTGCCCTCTTTCTTCAGAAGGATAATTAATTTTCATTTTTGGCCAGAGATTCAGGCGAATACTCTCACTTATGAGTGTAAAGGAGCCGCTTATTAATGCCTGGCTTGCAATAATAGCCGCAACTGTAGCAATTACAATCCCGATTATTTTAAAATCCTGCGGCATTATACCATAAAACGGATTGAACCCGGCATCCTGTAATTCTTTTGTGAAAGTTTTGCCTGAATGATTAGCGAGCAGCCATGCGCCCTGGCCAAGGTAATTTATTATTAAAGCAGATTTTACATATATCCATGAAGTGCGGATGTTTCCTTTGCCGCAATGGCCTAAATCGCTATACAATGCTTCAGCGCCTGTTGTACATAAAAATACTGCACCCAAAATCCAGAAACTTTTAGGATATGCTGTTAATAAATGCACAGCATAATATGGATTTAACGCTTTAAGAATAGACAAGTCATCTAAAAGATGTGAAGCGCCTAATACCGCCAGCATTAAGAACCAAATAAACATTATAGGGCCAAACATTTTACCAATTGAAGCCGTGCCAAATTGCTGAGATACAAAAAGCATCACCAAAATACCGATAACAATATATACGATTGTTGCCTCATTTATGCCGCTAAAAAACCTGATTTGTTTTAAACCTTCTATAGCCGATGTAACAGATATCGGCGGAGTTATCATGCCATCAGCGAGCAGTGCAGCGCCACCTATAATTGCCGGAAATACAAGCCATTTTTTTTGACGCCGAACCAGCGCATATAAACTAAAAATACCACCTTCGCCACGGTTATCAGCATTTAAAGTAAGGATAACATATTTGATAGTGGTTTGCAAAGTGAGTGTCCATATTATACAGGATAATGCTCCAAGAATTAATTCGTCTGAAATAACTTTATCTCTTATAATTGCATTTAAAACATAGAGCGGTGAGGTACCAATATCTCCATAAATAATTCCCAGGGCGATTAACAAACCGGCACCGGTTACTTTATTCAGATTCTTTTTCACTAAAAATTAAATTTTTATAAATCATAGTATTCATAATTATTCTTCACTTTCATAAATTCTCTTAAGCCTTACTTTACTTATTGGCGAAACTACTAATGGAAATTTTTCTTCTACAACGCTGCTTTGTTCCAGGCCAAAACTTCTCTCCTCGCTTAAGCTTAGGTCTTTAATCCAAAAATGTAATTTCATAATTAAACGTTCAAAAAATGGAAGCTCGTTATCCTGCGATAAAAATTTCTCCATTACTACAAATTGAAAATCTCCCACTATATTATTTCTTTGCAAACTATCGTAGCGGCTTGTAATATTTACTTCCCTGTTGGCCACCATATCTTCCACTACTTTTTTAAACATCAGGTTTATCCGCGGCTCTATTCTAAAACCAAGCCTGAATTCTACACGGATAACTTCATTTGGAATAATTGCTTCTACAGAATAGTCTGAGGTGAAGGGATCATCTAAAGTATCCACATGAATGAACCAGTAAATGTCGGCTCTTTTAGGTTTACGGTTTAAAATAGAATAAATGATTTTATGCTCAATTTCCCTTGGATGATTTGCGCTGGTTAAATAAACAAGATGAGTAGCATATTTAGTAATAGTGTTATCATTGCTAAGATCCTGCAGCATGGGCAGGTATTCATCAAGCCTCACAAATTCAACATACCTGTTCTTAATTTTACGGGCACGGTACCACACATACATTACAGTAAACATAAGTATTGCGAGAAGCATTGTTATATATCCGCCATGCAAAAACTTTTGCAAAAGCGCCACCATATATCCAACTTCAATAATTAAGTAAGAGATCAAAAACAGGTATATGTATCCTTGTTTTATTCTGTGAATAACCAGGTAATTAACATACAAAACTGTAGTGGCTAACATGGTAATAATTATGGCTAACCCGTAGGCAGCCTCCATTCTGGACGATCTTTGAAAATAAAGAACGATTAATATACAACCAATAAACATCATCGTATTTATGGCCGGGATAAATAATTGTCCTTTCTCTTCTGAAGGATATTTGATCCTGAGCTTTGGCCAAAGATTTAATCGCATTGCTTCACTGATAAGGGTAAAAGATCCGGATATAATTGCCTGGCTTGCAATGATAGCAGCCATCGTTGCAATTACTACACCAAGTAAGATAAACCACTCAGGCATGAGATCAAAAAAAGCGTTTATATGCAATTGATTTCTTACCTCCTCGGTTATCGTTAGCCCGCTTCTGTTGGCTAAAAGATATGCACCCTGCCCAATATAATTTAGAAGCAGGCAAGCTTTTACAAATATCCACGAGACACGGATATTCCCCCGGCCGCAATGCCCAAGATCACTGTATAAAGCCTCAGCGCCGGTAGTACATAAAAAAACAGCGCCAAGCAACCAGCCGCCATTTGGATAAACGGTTAATAATTTGATACCATAATAAGGATTGAAAGCTTTGAGAATGGCGAAATCATCCATAATGTGCACAGCGCCTAATATAGCCAGCATAGAGAACCATAACAACATAATTGGACCAAACATTTTCCCGATGGATGCAGTACCAAATTGCTGGAGAAAGAAAAATAAAACGATTATAACAAGTACTATACGAACTATAACATTGTGATTAATATTCTGTAAAAAAGAAAGTTCACGCAGCCCTTCAACCGCGGAAGTGATGGATATAGGCGGCGTTATCATTCCATCGGCAAGTAATGCTGCGCCACCAATAATGGCAGGCAACACCAGCCATTTATACCTGCGTCTTACCAATGCATATAACGCAAAAATCCCACCTTCGCCCCTGTTATCAGCCCTTAAAATTAGTATTACATATTTTATGGTTGTTTGAAGTGTAATGGTCCATATGATGCATGAGAGGCTCCCAAGAATAAGATCATTGCTTATCACTCTTCCTGATATAATTGCGTTAAATACATACAGGGGAGAAGTACCAATATCTCCGTATATTATTCCTAAAGCTATAAGTAACCCTGCGCCACTTACCTTGTTGAGGTTTTGTTTCACAATTAAAATTAAATGCTTTTACAAGCAATTTTCATTAAATCCATTGCTCCTTTCTATAAAAAACATTTGCAAAGGTAGAAGGATTTTAAATATGTACCATTTACATGTTTCTCTTACTGAAAAACGACTTTCTTTTTTTTAGATAAGAAATACACTTACCTATTGGCGGAGTTCATTCTAATAAAATTCTTCTGCTTCGTAGAAGCAATATATTAATAGAAATAATGAACGAATAATGTGAACAGCTCTGCAGGAGCAATATTTTTTGATATGCTGCTCGGCTAATATTTTATAAATGAACTCCGGCACCAGGTTAAATTAAACCTTGAAAAGAGAATTTCCTGTTGGTATAATTTTTATTTGCGAATAATATTAAAAATGGTAACAGGCGGATCAAATGATTCTCCATTTTCAGGTTGTGCATGAATTTTTCTTACAGCTTCCATGCCTTTTACTACTCTGCCAAACGCAGCGTAGCCAAGCTTATCAGGGTTTGCATCATTTCCATAATCATAAGCAGGCTGATCTCCTGCACAAATAAAAAATTCTGAAGTTGCTGTACCCGGTAAAGTTCTGGCCAATGATATTGTGCCATCAAGATGCAGTATGCCTGATTGCTTTGTTGTTTCATGTGGAATGCCTTTTAAGCCTGCAGCTCTTTTACTGTTAGTTTGCCATATGCCACCCTGAATTAATTCCGATCTGAATGCTGCTGCGGGTTGGTTCTCTTCCTTTAAAACTCTGTAAAATGAACTGTTTTTATATAAACCGGAATCCACATATGATAAAAAACTGCCTGCGCTTTTTGGTGCTTTGTCAGGATAAAGCTCAACTTCAATATTGCCAAATTGCGTTTGAATTTCCACATGAGGATTTTTATAGTTTGTATGAGAGCAGGCAAAAAATAGTGTGCAAATAAAAAAGGAAAATGTTATGCGAATCATAAGAACAAATTAAAAGTCAAAAATCGTAAAAGTTTGGCAGCTAAGGCATGTTTCATTATTTTAGATTTCATCCATTTTTCACATTTTTTAAATGTATAGTTGGCTATGTATTTGTATAGCATTAAAAAAAAATTATCAAATGAAAAAAAAAATAACCTTTAAAGGATTGTGGGAAATTTTAAAGAACTGCTTTAGCGGATTTTCAGATGATAAGGTAATGAAACTAAGCGCAGCACTTGCCTATTACACGGTTTTTTCTCTTGGGCCTTTGTTGATTGTAATAGTTTTTTTGTGCAGTATATTCTTTGGCAGAGAAGCGGTAGAAGGCACTATTTATGGACAGATAAAGGGCTTTGTTGGTGCAGACGCGGCGGTACAACTACAGGAAATCATTAAAAATGCGGCTATTGGCAGTAAGGGAAAAATTGCTGCTATAATAGGTGTAATAACGCTGCTTGTAGGCGCCACCAGCATGTTTGCAGAGATACAGGATTCAATTAATATGATTTGGAATTTAAAGGTTAAGGCAAAAGCCGGCTGGTTCAAGCTTGTAAAAAACCGTTTATTGTCATTTGGCGTTATCGGGTCGCTGGGCTTTTTACTATTGGTTTCCTTAGGTATTACTGCATTAATAGAAGCACTTAATAAACGACTCCAGGCGTATTTTCCTCATATTACAGTTGCCCTGTTTTACATTATAAATATTGTGATTACGTTTAGCGTTGTTACGGCTTTGTTTGCGGTGATATTTAAAGTACTGCCTGATGCAAAAGTAAAATGGAAGGATGTACTTGCGGGTGCTATTGCAACAGCTA
Source organism: uncultured Chitinophagaceae bacterium (assembly GCA_964236235.1). Lineage (GTDB taxonomy): Bacteria > Bacteroidota > Bacteroidia > Chitinophagales > Chitinophagaceae > Ginsengibacter. Next base: position 6,779 of record CAXSDW010000062.1, on the reverse strand, counting down.
TACTTTTTATGATAGGCAAATTTGCCATCTCTTTTTATATCAGCAAAAGCAATGTAGGCAGCACTTACGGCGCAGCCGGGTCGTTGGTAGTGTTATTGGTATGGATTTATTATTCTTCTATTATTTTATACTTTGGCGCAGAGTTTACCAAAGCATATGCATTAAAATATGGCGGGCATATTCATCCGAACGATTATGCGGTAGTGGCTAAAACCATTGAAGTTGAACATGAAAATTCAAGTGTGCAGGAAGCTCATGAAAATTCAAAAAAAATAGAGGAAGATATAAAACAAAAGTAAATCTCAAATACTATCTTTTTAAATTAACCGTTTTATTCAGGACCAACTTAATAACTATTACAGGGAAACCTTGAGGCGAAAAGTGCTGGTTTAAATACCATTTTGAAAGCTATTCTTAAATAAATTTTGTAAGGAACTTTAACTTTAAGCCAATTAAATTGAGCGAAACCATAAGTGATAAACCTATCTCAGCACAACGAAGCAGCTCACGAAGATCTTCAAGACATTCAAAACGCAAACGGTCAAAGCTGAAAAGGATTAAAAGCTGGATGAAAAATAATCAGCTAAAGGTGATAGCCGTTTTTTTTCTTATTGCTCTCATCTTTCTTACAATACAATTTTTTTTATATGATAATGGCAAACAACTAAAAAATAATAATTTAGAAATTATAGAAAGAAATACGCCTGTAAATGATTAAACGCTATCAGCATTTATTTCAATTTAACCTTAAGTTTTTCTTTCACATTACGGAGCCATTCATCTTTTAAAATACTTAATACAATACTGTCTCTTCTTCCTCCATCTTTTTTGGGCATATTGCTTCTTAAAATACCATCTACTTTACAGCCAATGGATTTCATTGCAGCAATACTTCTTTCATTATTATTATCTGCCCGCAATTCCACTCTTTCCATACCAACCTGGTCAAAGGCAAATGATAGCAATAAAAATTTACAATGTTTATTTAAGCCGGTTCCCTGAAACTCTTTACCATACCACGTATAGCCCAATTGTAAAGTTTGAAATGATACCTGGATATCGTAAAATCTTGTACTGCCGGCATATTGTTTCGTTCGCTTATCAAACACTATAAACGCATATTCTTTTCCCTCTTTTCTTGCCTCTAAAGTGATATTCATATAATGCCGTAAACCGTGCTCTCCTTCTGCGCCCACTAAAGAATATTTCCAAAGCTCAGGTTCGTTTAAAGCAAAAGGCAATAAATTATCAAAATCATCATGTTCAAGAGGCCGTAATAAAACAATATCATTCTCAAGGATGTAATTGCTCTTAAAATCAAAATCGTTAATCATGATTGAAGTATATTTTACTGCGTTGAAATTAAATATATCGAATGTACTTTTATAATAATTATTGGATACGTTTCTGTTCCTATTCAAAACAAAATATATACTTTACAACAACCTTAAAACTATTGCTTTGCAACAACGTAATGTTTCTCTTGATGTATTTCGCGGAATGACAATTTGCTTTATGATAATTGTAAACACGCCGGGAAATTCCGAAACTACTTTTTCACCTTTGTTGCATGCGCACTGGCATGGCTTTACACCAACAGATTTAGTGTTTCCATCTTTTTTATTCGCTGTAGGAAATGCCTTAAGTTTTGTAATGAAGAAATGGGGAAATCTCGACCAGTCAACAGTTGTATGGAAAATTCTAAAGCGAACAGCGCTTATCTTTTTACTCGGTTATTTAATGTATTGGTTTCCTTTTTTTTATATTAATGAGCAACATAATATTAAAGGTGCACCAATAAGTGACACAAGAATAATGGGAGTGCTGCAAAGAATTGCATTGTGCTATGGTATCGCAGCCCTTATGATATATTATTTTAAAATAAGAGCGTCAGTAGTTATCTGCATTGCTTTGCTTTTTTTATACTGGATAATCATGTATTCGTTGGGCGATGCAGGCGATCCGTTAAGCATGCAAGGTAACGCCGGTTTTAAATTAGATAAGTGGCTGATGGGAGAAAGCCATATGTATCATGGAGAAGGTGTGGCATTTGATCCGGAAGGCTGGTTAAGCACGCTACCTGCGATAGGCAATGTTGTCGGTGGCTATGTTGCAGGCAAATGGATACAGCGCAAAGGAAATACTTACGAAGGACTTACCAAACTATTATTGGCAGGCTGCGCATTATTATTTTTAGGCTACTTATGGAATCTTGTATTTCCTGTAAATAAAAAATTATGGACCAGCAGTTTTGTAGTATTAACAATCGGGCTCGACTGCATAATTATTTCAGCGTTAACTTATATAACACAGTTTGAAAATAAAGTTAAGTGGACCAGATTTTTCCAGGTGTTTGGCAGAAATCCTTTGTTCATTTATTTATTATCGGAGCTATTGGCTACAGTTCTTTTTATGGTACCGGCAGGACCTGGCATTAGTTTATTCGGTTGGCTTTATCAAAATATTTTCATTCATGCAGGCGGCTACTTTGGCTCATTACTTTTTGCAATTTGTTATATGTTGCTATGTTGGAGTGTAGGCTACTGGCTTGATAAGAGAAATATCTATGTAAAAGTATAATATTTTAAGGTTGATTTTTTTAACAAGTTGATCATGCCATAAATACCAATTGGTTTTACCTATAAATAAAATAACAGGTAAATTTGAACACCAATGGTATTTATTACTTTTGGTTTGATACAATAGATAAATTCAGGCTTATATATTCATGTGGAAGAAAACAGTAGTCTCTTTACTCTTACTAATTATAATTTTTACTTCAAATATTGTAGAGGCGCAGGACAACTTATTTACAAGTTACACAACTACAGAACGGCGCACAAAGCTTTACGATAACCTGGTTAAAACTTCTATTAATAAAAATCTTTCGTTACCACTTACAGATTCTACTGAAGAAAACTGGGAAGAAGCTTTTTCAGCTTTAGAGTTGCTGGAGTATAGATCTCCATTGGTTGATAGCAAGATCAATACTGCATTTGATTCAATTGACCGTCGCAGTATTTATTTTCAAAAAGCATTGATGGAAATGGTTTATGCAAACTATGAAAGCAACTTTGCGGAGCAGGCAACTCATTTACTCAACACCACTTCAGATCAAAAAACTTTTGCCATTGGTGCAGAATATATTTTGCGCCTTGCACACGACAGTAACACCTGCAATTATATTTCAGACCTAATAAGAACAAAGTTTTCTTTAGATTATATTACTAATCCTGTTTTAATAATGTTGCAAAAAAAGGTGGAACAATACCGGCATCCTGCGTCAACAATTATTGACAAACATCTGCTTACTGATCTTTTGAATAAAAATTTTTTACCCGGAGAAATTATCATGTATAGTTTTCAAAGAAAGAACCGTGATTATCCCGGTTTAATTATAGTTCGTAATAAGGAAGGCATCTTTATAAAAGACAGTACAGGCAAAGTATTTCATGTATCGCAACTGGCAAGAAGCATCAATAATCTGCCATGCTATTTAAGCAACGGAAATACTCCGCAGGGGTTATTCAAAATGAAAGGCTTTGGTGTTTCAAGAAGTTATTTTATCGGGCCTACTCCAAATGTTCAGCTATCAATGCCTGTAGAAGAAAAAGTATCTGTGTTCTTAAATGACAGCACCATTACTGATACCGCATGGCAAATAGATTATTATAAAAAATTACTTCCTGAAAGCTTAAAAAATTACCAGCCACTTTATCAATCGTATTATGCAGGAGCAGCCGGGCGCACAGAAATTATTGCCCATGGAACTACAATCAATCCTGACTATTATAAAACAAAACCCTGGTATCCGCACACGCCATCGCAGGGATGTTTATGTACAAAGGAAATTTGGAATGGAAAGAGAATTGAAAGCGACCAGCAAAAACTGATATATGCGTTGCTTGCAGCCGGCAGCGCTTATGGCTACTGTGTTGTGGTTGAGATTGATAATAAACCTGCTCCTGTTAGTATCGAAGAAATTTTACCTTTGCTGCCAAAGCCACATTCATAAATAATTTTTCACTTAAATTTAAAAGCCATTGTCATTGCCGTTAGCGGAGCGTATGCGTCCACAAAACCTGGATGATTTGATCGGTCAGGAACACCTCACCGGTAAAGGAAGCATTTTGAGAACAGCCATAGAAAATCAAAAAATTCCATCTATAATTTTATGGGGCCCGCCGGGTGTTGGTAAAACAACTATTGCTAACATTATTGCACATACGCTGCAGGTTCCTTTTTATACATTAAGCGCAATTTCTGCTGGTGTAAAAGAAGTAAGAGAAATAATTGAGCTTTCAAAAAATCAGGAAAAGTCAATTCTGTTTATTGATGAAATACACCGTTTTAATAAAGGCCAGCAGGATGCATTGTTAGGCGCTGTTGAAAAAGGAATTATTACATTGATTGGAGCAACTACTGAAAATCCTTCTTTTGAAGTAAACAGCGCATTGCTCAGCCGTTGCCAGGTATATGTTTTAAAGCCTTTAACCAAGGATAAACTTATAGCGCTTTTGCATCATGCTATAAAAGTTGATGATGAACTTAAAAGAAAAAAGATCAAGTTAAAAGAAACCGAAGCGCTTATTAATTTATCAGGAGGAGATGCAAGAAAATTATATAATTTATTAGAGCTGGTGGTATCGCAGTTCCCCACTCCTTTTGGAGAGGGAGTTGGAGGTGAGGTCACTGATGATCTTGTAATGGAAATTGCCCAGCAGCGAACCGCGTTATATGATAAAAAAGGTGAGCAGCATTATGATATTATTTCTGCATTTATAAAGTCAATAAGAGGCAGTGATCCTAACGCTGCTGTTTACTGGCTTGCACGTATGATTGAAGGTGGTGAGGAGGTAAAGTTTATTGCCCGGCGTATGGTAATTTTAGCAAGTGAAGATATTGGCAACGCCAATCCCAATGCGCTTTTGCTGGCTACAAATACCTTCCAGGCGGTAAATATGATTGGGTATCCAGAGTCACGGATTATCTTGTCGCAATGTGCTGTTTATCTTGCTACTTCTCCCAAAAGTAATGCTGCTTACATGGCTATTGAAGAGGCATTTGCTGCCGTTAAAAAATATGGCGATTTACCTGTTCCACTTCATATTAGAAATGCCCCCACAAGGCTCATGAAAAATCTTGATTATGGCAAGAATTATAAGTATGCACACAGCTATGATAACAACTTTATTTTACAGCAATTTTTACCAGATGAGATAAAAAATTCAAAATTCTATGATCCCGGAAAAAATGCACGTGAAGATGAAATAAGAAAGTTTTTAAAAGAAAGATGGAAGGATGAATATGGATATTGATTTCATGATTT
>CAXSDW010000062.1:0-1350 GCA_964236235.1 uncultured Chitinophagaceae bacterium | reverse complement strand
TACTTACTACTTACTACTTTTAAAAAATGATTACCTGGAGCTGCAAAAGTTTTACTGATTTATCTAATGAAGAATTGTATAAAATTTTTCAATTAAGAAACCAGGTTTTCGTGGTGGAACAAAATTCCTGTTACCAGGATTGCGATGATAAAGATCAGTATTGCTATCATTTGACAGCGTGGCAACAAAATGCTGCCGTAGCTTACAGCCGTTTAATTCCGGCAGGCATTGCTTTTGAACAGGCTTCAATCGGCAGGGTAGTTACGGCAAGTTCTGTAAGAGGCAAACAAATAGGAAGAGAATTAATGACGCGGTCTATAAACCTTGTCCACACACTGTTTGGAGAATTTTCTATTACTATTGGTGCACAGGTTTACCTTATTAACTTTTATGAATCATTAGGATTTAAATCTTCGGGGAATCCTTACATGGAAGATGGAATAGAGCATATACTTATGCATCTTAATTAATCTGCAAACAATAAGTTCAATAAATCATCGTTATCTCTGTATTCATTAAAATCAGCGTTTATTTATGAACCTTTTTTTTGAAAGTAATTCTAAACAAAAGAAATTAAGCAATGCTTTGCACTGCGAGATTTAAATGTATTAATAATTAAGAAGTTTTTTAGTTTGTATGATAAGTTAGATTGGGCAGAGTTAGTAAAAAAAGTTAATAACGGAAACGATGAACAACCTCGTTTATCGAAACCCCTGAAACCACAAAATTTTAACTTTATTTACGAAGCTCTGCCATTTTTTTTGTTGGCTGAAAATTCTAACTCCTGCTTCAAAAATTTAGCTGTATAACTTACTTTATTATTTATCAAATCTTCAGGAGTTCCTTCAAATAGAATTTTCCCTCCTTCGTCGCCACCTTCCGGGCCAATGTCAATTATATGATCGGCAATTTTTATAATATCCATATTATGCTCAATTACAAGCACAGTATTTCCCCTGTCAACCAATTTATTTAATACATCAGCAAGGTGCTGGATATCCTGGAAATGAAGACCGGTGGTTGGTTCATCCAAAATATAAAAAGTTTTACCGGTATCTCTTTTTCCAAGTTCTGTTGAAAGCTTTACTCTCTGCGCCTCGCCACCACTAAGGGTTACAGCGCTTTGCCCAAGTGTAATATATCCCAGGCCAACCTCTTCAAGTACTTTTATTTTACGGTAGATATAAGGCACATTTTGAAAGAATTCCACTGCTTCTTCTACAGTCATATCCAATACATCACTGATTGATTTCCCTTTATACCTTATTTCAAGTGTTTCACGATTGTATCTTTTCCCATTGCATTTTTCACAATGCACATATACATCAGGTAAAAAATTCATTTCAATAA
>CAXSDW010000061.1:0-22303 GCA_964236235.1 uncultured Chitinophagaceae bacterium | reverse complement strand
ATACTTAAGGTTCATATTCATAAGGAAGTTTAGTTCCCAGCTTTTCCCACCAGCCCCAAAAACCGGTCATGTACAAATCAATATTATTAAAATATCCATTCTCATTAATTTCTATAGGAATACCTAACTGGAGATTTAATTCAGAAACGGGAAAGCTTAGCGACACATTAGCACTGCCAATAGCATTTAATAAAGTATTGATACCGGCATTTTCATTTTTATAGGCAAAGTATTCTTCCGGCTCCTTTGTTTTATTATAAGTTACCTGTATGTAATCATCAAAATGGAGTACAACTGAATTGCTATCTGTATGAGTGGCAATATTTTTAAAGCTTAATAACCCGGGATGCAGGTTCTCTGTGCGATCATCCTGAACAAGTATTTTTTTATAGTACTTTAATGAGTCTTTAGCAAACGATTTTTCCAGCAGTTTATTAGTTACGGTCTTATTTAACCTGGCATCGTTTATTGAGTCTTTTAGCTTACTATATTGCTGGTTATATAATTCCTGCACACGCATCTTTTCTGCATTTTTCTTTCTTTCAAGAAGATGTATTTCAAAGCCTTCATTTTTTAGATTGTTTGAATATAAAGCCCGCATAAAATGCATTAAAGAAAGCGAATAAACCTTTTTTCTGTTGGCGTTCCATTTCTGTGCCTCATCATTCGTTTCCGGCATTTCTTCAAACAAAGAATAAACCTGGTAATCAACCTCTCTTGTTTCCACATTATAAACAAAATCAGTAAGTGTAACAGTAATGCGGTAGCCTAATGCCCGGTTCTCAATTATTATGGGCTCTGAAGCGTAGGCGTAGAGCTGCTTTGTTGCCTCTGCATAGATAAAATTAAATGCAGTTTTATTTTTTATATCACATTGGCCGGCATATTCTGAAGTGCCGATAAAAGCTGCCGTAAAAACATCTCCCCATTTCTTCCATCCGTTTTTATCAAACTTTGCGATGGTTACAGCTTCTAACTCGTTATTTTTCGGCTGCAGTATTATGATATATGGGTTATTACGGTCTGTTGATGAAATTATTAAAATGGCTGTTTCGTAACCTATATAAGATACCGCTATTTTTATATTACCGGGTGGTACTTTAGTAAGTACAAACTCGCCCAATGAATTTGTTTGTACGCCTACCTTTGTATTAGGTATAAAAACACTTGCGCCTTGCATCGGCTGATGGTTTGGCGACATTACCTTTCCTGAAATCTTTTCCTGGCAAAACAAAACCATAGGAAATAACAATAACAGAATGCCGGAATAATATTTTATGATAACCGGTTTATCATTTAAACTACTTAGCCACATCATAAATAAAAGTTTCGCTTCCTATTTTACCGTCGCCGGAAATTCCTTCAATTATTACATTATATTTTCCGGAAACATCTGCATTATAAAACTCAATGGTTGCCTTGCCTTCATTGTCTGTTAATATATCCGGCTTCCAATAAATGGTGCTTCGCAAATCAGGCGTTGCATTAGTTATATTTTCAGCGTTATACGAAGGTGAATAAAATTCACGGCTTGTTGAAAAACCCTGCGCTGAACCAAATAACATTGCCTTTGCAGCATCTTTGGTTTGCTTTTTAGCATCATCAATGCCATTATAATCAATACCACCATGCTTTGTAGTAATCAGCATTACACCTCCTGAACCGCGAAAGCCATAAGTAGCAGTGTAAGCGCCGCTGCGTAAAATTTCTATACTTTGCACGTCTCCTGCAGGTATACTTTTTAAGGAGAATTGGCCATCTGAAAAACTCATATCTTGTCCATCCACGATGATTAACATTGGTTCACCCATGCCCATAGTTGAATAAGGTATTGTAGAAATAATTCCTTTCATAACAACCGTTTTAAATAATACTCCTCTTAGCTTGCCCGGCAGGCATACTGACAAATCTTTACAATTTGGCATATCGAGATAAGTAAGCACCTGGTCTGCTTTACCGGGCCCATTCAGGTTTGCTGAAGGCGCCACTGCCTCTTCCACTTTTGAAAGTTTTTTTGCAGTTACCTTTACTTCTTTCAGTGTAATACTTTTTCCATTCGTCCATCCGTTTTTTCTCATCTCAACAAACCTTTTCCGGCTATCAGAAAGATACTCTGTTATTGCTGTGTCCGATACATTAATGATAGCAGGCGAATAATTATTTTTTATGAAAGGCGAAGAAAACTCATTCAGTTTGATAACAACATCGCTGCTGCCTTTTGCAGTAACTGCCTTAATCACAAACGGCATACTATCCCTGAAATAAAGCCGGTCAAAAGAAAAACTTCCATCCTCATTTGCAATAGTATCGGCCACAAATCCATCTCCTTTTTTCGACAGCAATGTAACTTTTGCTTTTGACGAAGGCTCGCCATTTGAAGTTGTTATTTTACCGCTGATTTCCAGGCTTTTTTCCGCTTTAAAAGTGGTAGCAGGATAATTATTTGCCAATATATCTTTCCATATAAACCTTCTCCAGCCTTGAGTGAGCATCAAATTATCAAGGGCTTTCGTTTTGCTTTCATCTACCCCGGAAAAATAATATCCCGGGCTTTCAACGTATCCTTTAATATCAGAAGTTAGTAAAAGATTGGTCAGTATTGTTTGCCCGTTGCTTTTATCAAATTGTATACTGTTGCCGTTAGTAACAGCAAGAGAAAAACTGCCTGACACAGGATCGCCAATATCATCTTTTACTTCAAGTATCATTTTTACACGTTCTCTTTTATTGTAAACAGTTTTATCAGGCGTTAAGCTGATTTGCAAGTGATCGTCATGATTTATGAAAACCAACCGCTCTGCTACAGGTTTCAGCGCTGCATCAAATAATGTGAATTGAATAATACCTGCAGGCAATTTCTTCTTCAACACGGAAACAGCAGCATTTCCGTTTATCAGCGATAATTTTTCTATCGTTAAAATGCGGCTATTGCATTGGGCTGATAATATTACATTTTTAGCAGGAGTTCCTTTTGCTGAAACGGTGACGTTTAATTTTTCCCAGTTCTTATTTTCTATACTAAGAATATAGCCTTCATCTTCTGCTTTTGGTAAATCTATTTTTTCAATAGTGCCATTTTTATATTTAACCAAGGCCTTGTATAAATGCCCATGCTGAGGAGTAAAAGTAAAACTTCCTATACCTGCAAACGCGGATTTAAAAGTACCCGATTGATTTCCGTTTTCATCAGTTATTTCGCCTGAAACGCTTATGCCTGCACCATTTGCGCTCATTGCTTTAACGCCTATATGAGCTGGCAAGCCGTTTACCATTTGCCCGCCTTCAGGAAAAAATTGGATTGAATATGCAGATGCAGGTATATAAAATTTTGTTCTTTTTGTTATTGCTGTTTTGTTATCAGTTTTAATATTTGTTACCAGTTCATAAGTTTGGTTTTTTTGTAATTGTGAAAGGTCAATTGAAAATATACCTTCATTATTTGTAATGCTTTTTCCGTTTTCAATTTCCTTTCCGTTTTGCATAATAGCATAGCTCACATTCTTGGATTTTACCTCGTTGTTATTTATAGAAGTATAGGCGATATCTACACTATTTTTATTATTGTTTACACTATCAAATATAAAATTTGAGTGTACCTGAATATGATCGTTTAATGCATTACCAATTTGAATTGTTTTATTAAAAAACCAGTCCTCATCAAAATTGCGCATCCAGTTTGTATAAGCTCTTAGCTGGTAGTTTCCTTCCTGTAATGTATCGCTTAACCCAATAGTTGCCTCGGTAATTCCATTTGCCAAAGGAAGCACAAGTGTTTTCTGCAAATGGTTATTGCCATCTATCAAATCAACATGCACAATATTGCTAATGACAGATGGCGTATTTTTTTCTGCGTTAACTACATAAGCTTTAAAAAAAATTGTATCACCTATTGAATAATATGGCTTATCTGATTGCAGGTAAATCTTTTCCTGCGGATAATTATTTCTAAATTTTTCAAGTTGTTGTGTAATGATTTGCACATCACTATCATCAGTTATAAAGCTGCAAAAACATTGCAATGATGTAAGTAAAAAGAGGCAAACCATCTTATTAAGCATATCGTAATTTTTAAAACCTGGAAGTAAGTTTTTTATATAAAAAATAGCATTTAGGTTACATACAATCCTTGGCTTATTTTAATAACATCTTATAGCCATTGCAGAATTAAGCGCTGCTAATAAAGTATTATTATCCGCCATTAAAATGCTCTGTCCCGGATAATTGTTCAAAGACATTCTTGTAAAAAGAAGCATAACTGCATAAACGCCGCTTCTGTTTAATCATTAATGGAATTATCAAATATATCAATGCACAATCATGTTAGTATAACAATTTTCTTTATAAAATAAAAATTATTTTTTTGTTTATTTTCAAATTTTTACAATTACGTTTGTATCCCTTTAAGAATAATTTTTTCTCTTTCTCCCTGGCTTATTTTTTTTCCGAATTCTGTTTAAACAAAGATTTATTTTTTAATGAAATAAGCTTATATAATAAGCTTGTTTTAAAATTTATAAAATGTAAATATGCAACAAACATTTATTCACTTTAAACAACGGAAATTAGGCCTTGTCCTTGCTTTCCTCTTATCTTCCTTCTTCTGCAACGCATCTTCTCATCGCGAAGCTCCATTGATCTCTTATGATCCTTTGGCTGATAACACTGATGTGTATGCTTTCAGAAGCCCTGACGATACCACCAAGGTAACGATCATTGCCAATTATATTCCAGGCGAATTGCCTGAAGGCGGACCAAACTATTATAATTTCAGCCCTGATGTCAGGTATGAAATTCATATTAAGAATGACGCCACTACTACCGGTGATGATATCACTTACAGGTTTACTTTTTTCCAGGTAAATGAAGATACATCTACGTTCTTCAACATTCGGTTGGGTTTGCAGAATTTAAAAACAACTTATAGGCTGGAAAAAAGTATACATGGAGGTGCTTTTGTCGCCATTGTAGATAGTGGAATTGTGCCTCCTCCAAATATAGGGCCGCGGTCTATTGAAAATGGTACCGTAGGTTTAGGCACTACTTATGATGCCATTATGCAATCTGCAATAGCAACAGCGACAACTACTGAATCAGTATTTTGCGGACCTGTTGATGATCCTTTTTTTGTAGATATAGCCGGCGCTTTTGATCTTGGTAATTTCAGGCCTACCTATAATGCAAACAATAACAATACTGTTGATTCTCCCAAGAACGGTCTTTCACGTTTTAATGTGCATAGCATAGCATTAAAGATTCCAATAAGCATGTTGCAGAGAAATGGTAAAACAACAACGCAAGCCGTTAGTATTTTGGACAGCAGCTTTGTTATTGGTGTGTGGGCAAGCGCAAGCCGCCAGCAAATAAAAACACTTAGCAGGGGAGCTGAAACCTACTCTGGCCCCTGGGTACAGGTTTCCCGCCTTGGTATGCCTTTAACTAATGAAGTTGTGATGCCTATCGGGCAAAAGGATAAATGGAATACCATTTATTCAAATAGTGCAAGAGATACCTTAGCTAATGCGTATCTAAAGAATCCGGAGCTTGCGCTGTATATGGATAATTCCAAATTTGGTGGTGCAGTACCAGCTATGAATGCACTTAGAATTCAAAGCCGCTCTCTTGGTACGTATGATTTTAGAAATGGTAAAAAAGGTTTGTACGCATTAAAAGGAACGGCTGCGGTTGCAGGTACAGCGCTTGCTAATTCAGCATTTGGCAATTATTTACTTCCTGACAGTGTGAGCCCCCGTGCAGTTGATTTACTTCCAATCTTTCAAACCGGTGTTCCTAACCTGAGACCATATCAGTTAGCTACCGGTAAAGGAGGTAACCCGCTTGCAGCAGGAAAACCATTTATAAATAATTTTTTACCCACATTCGGTGATATGCTCAGGTTAAATATGGCTGTGCCTGTAACGCCAAGAAATAGTGCTGATTTTAGTTCACTCGGTTTAGTGCAGGCTGCAGTACTTGGCTTAACTGATTCCAGGTATAATGGTTCTAAAACGCTTCAGTTCATTCCTAACATGGATGGTTTTCCTAATGGAAGAAGACTTGAGGATGATGTTACCACAATAGAACTTCAAACGGTGAGTGGCGCCGCACTCGCAGCAATTGGTCTGTGGTACGACGATTATACACCCGGTTCAAGTCCTACTCCGGTAACGCCCAATCTTATAAAAGTATTGAGTTTTAATGCCGGGCCGATTGCAAATGATACAACATTTAAACCATCATTTCCATATGTGCAAACGCCATGGAGAGGATTTGATTATACTATAAAACCAAGGTTCTAATAAAATCAAAAAGAATTTTTATGAAAAAAATTTTAAACCTTTTTACAGCCACTTTGGTTTGTTTAGCGCTTAATCAAACTATTGCCCTGGCCTCGTCACATAGAGAAGCTCCGTTAATTGCGTATGATCCTTTAGCTGATAATACTGATGTATACGCCTTTCGAAGTCCATGTGATACCAATAATGTTGTTCTTATTGCCAACTTTATTCCTTTTGAACGACCTTTTGACGGACCGAATTATAATACCTTCGGAACAAATATTCATTATGAAATTCATGTCTACAACAGCGTTGCAGACTCAACGGAAATTATTTACCGGTTTAGTTTTCAGCAGGTAAATGAGGATAGCAGTACTTTCTTCAATATTCGTTTAAACAAACAAAATCTCAAAACAACTTATACTTTATTAAAGAGTATTGATGGCGGGGTTACATTCACTCCTATTATTACCAACGGATTGGTTCCGCCAAATAATATCGGGCCAAGGTCTATTGAAAGTGCAGTAGGATTAAGTGCGCCCAATTATGATACGCTGATGCAAAGAGCGGTTACTGTGGCAAGTACCGGTGAAAAAGTATTTGCGGGGCCTATAGATGACCCATTCTTTGTTGACCTGGGAGGCGCTTTTGATGTGGGAAATTTCAGATTGCAAGGCAGAGATGGATTGGCAAAGTATAATGTTCATTCACTTGTAATTGAAGCGCCGATTTCTACTTTGCAAATAAATCATAAAACAACAGCGCTTGCAACAAGCATTTTAGATCCAACTTTTGTAATAGGTGTATATGCTTCAGCCAGCAGGCGTACTATGACGGTGTTTGATTCTACAGGTGGAAACCCTGTTGGCAGCGGTGCTTTTATACAGGTTTCACGTTTAGGAATGCCTCTTACTAATGAGGTTATTATACCAATTGGTCGTAAAGATGAATGGAATTCAAATGCGGTAAATGTTGAAGGAAAGTTCAGGAAATATTTTAATAATCCTGAGCTGGCTCTTTACATGGATGATTCTAAATTTGGCCCTGCAGTACCCGGTTTAGCTGCTTTACGAATACAAACAAATTCCTTACAGCAATTTGACTTTAGAAATGGAAAACCAGGATTATACCCATTAAAAGCAAATCAAGCTGCCCTCGCCGGCACTGCCTTAGCTGATGCAGCCTTCGGAACCTTCCTTCTTCCTAATGATTCATCACCGCGTTCTGTAGACTTGTTACCTATATTTTATACAGGTGTGCCAAATCTTCGTCCTTATCAATTGGGTACAGGTAAACCAAGAGGTATGCCTCTTGCCGCAGGTAAACCGTTTATTAATAACTTTTTACCAACATTTGGTGATTTGCTAAGGTTAAATATGGCAGTACCGGTTACTCCAAGAAATGATACGAACTTTAGCTCACTTGGTCTAATAAAGGCTGCAGTACTTGGTCTAACCGATGCAAAATATAATGGTTCTGATAGCCTTCAGTTCATTCCTAATATGGATGGCTTTCCCAATGGAAGAAGATTAGAAGACGATGTTACTACTATAGAACTCCAGGCTGTTGGTGGAGTTGTATTAGCTGCTATTGGCTTATGGTATGATGATTTTGATGTGGAAACCAGCCCAAGCGCTTTAACGCCTCAGCTATTAAGTACGCTCAATTTTAATGCAGGCATTACGCATAACGATACTACTTTTAAACCCTGCTTTCCATATGTTCAAACTCCATGGAGAGGTTTCAATGGCGCTCAATATACCGGCCCGGTTGCTTATGATCCGTTACCGGTTAGTTTCTTAAGCTTTACAGCAGAAAAAGTTGGACAAAAAGTGCAGCTTCTCTGGCAGGTAACTAATGAGATAAGTAATGACCATTATGATGTGGAAGTAAGTACCGGAGATAATATCTGGACAAAAATCGGTTCCGTAAAATCCGGCAGAAGCGCTGTAAATAATTACCAGTTAATGGATGCAGTTCCATCATTGACAAGGGTAAATTACTATCGCATCAAGCAGGTAGATAAAGATGGCAAAAGTACTTATTCGCCAATCCGGCTTATTAAGTTTACTTCTAAAACTATCTTGACTATCACACCAAATCCAACAAGTAATTTTATTAAGATATATTCAAGTCAGCCATCTATAAATGTTAATTTGTACGATGCAAATGGCAAAAAACTTATGTCGCAAAAAGTTACCGATGGAATTACTACGATGGATCTATCGAGGTTTGCTAAAGGTGTGTATACAATAGTTGCAGAGCGCAACGGAGTAACAATAGAAACCAACAGGATTGTAAAACAATAACCAATTTTTAAAAAGTATTTGATATAATTTTAGTGATGAACCCGGTGCAAGTTGCCGGGTTCATTTTTGTTTACAGCGTTTTTAGGAGGTTTTGTTTTTTACTACTTTTAAAAAGTTGATACAAATTATTAAGCATTTTAAACAGCTTAAAACTTATAAGAATGAAAAAAAAATCTATTTATCTTCTTTTAATTGTTGTATTTATTGCTGCAATTATTGGTGTGATATTTAATTACAACATTAAAAAGCATGAAGAAGAAAATAAAACTTACGGCTTACTTGATCGTAAAGGCGAGTCTTCAAATACAGCAGAATGGACACAGGTAAAGCAACGTTATAGAAATTTATCGGCAGCAATAAAAGCTGATCCGCAGGATACAAAATCTGCTATAAAATTAGTAGCGTTATTTATTGAAGAGGCAAGAGTAACTGGTAATTACATGTATTATGATAAGGCAGCGATGAGGTATGTAAATGGTATTTTACAATCAGAGCCTGATAACTTTTATGCATTGATTTTTAAATCACTTATCTATTTATCGCAGCATCATT
Source organism: uncultured Chitinophagaceae bacterium (assembly GCA_964236235.1). Taxonomy (GTDB): domain Bacteria; phylum Bacteroidota; class Bacteroidia; order Chitinophagales; family Chitinophagaceae; genus Ginsengibacter. Next base: position 13,167 of record CAXSDW010000061.1, on the reverse strand, counting down.
TTGCTGAAGGATTGGCCACAGCGCAACTGGCAAGGCAAATTATTCCTGCAAATCCTTACGTATACGGTTTATTAACAGACGGAAGTGTAGAGATGGGATATTACGATTCTGCAGTTGTTTACGCAGATAAAATGGTTTCTATCAGGCCTGATCTTACATCTTATTCAAGAGTATCTTATTTACGTGAAATATATGGAGATTATCCGGGCGCCATTACTGCTATGACGATGGCTGTGGAAACCGGCGGGGCAGGCGATGAACATACCGAGTGGACAAGAACACAGTTAGCACATCTTTACGAAAAAACCGGTGACTTTAAAAAAGCTGATTCTCTTTACAGATTTTCATTAAGCCTTAGGCCTGGTTATCCATATGCTTTAGCAGGGCTGGCACGTATTGCCCTGGCAAGTAATGATTATAAGGCTGCCATAAGTTACTATCAAAAAGCAGATTCTATTGTAGATGATAATTCATTAAAGGAAGAATTGGCTGAAGTATATGTATTAGCCGGTCAAAAAAATAAAGCAGATAAAATAACCAGGGAAGTGATAGAAGCACTTAATAAAGATTCACAAGCCAGCAATAAAGATCAAACCATAGGGCATTATGCTGATCGTGAATTAGCCTATGCTTATCTTAAACTTAATAATTTTGATAAAGCATTGGAACATGCAATGCTTGAGTATAATCGCAGGCCGGAAAATATTGATGTAAATGAAACAGTAGCGTGGGTATATTATACTAAAGGTGATTATGCCAGGGCTTTGCCCTACATTAAAACTGCTTTAAAAACGCATTCTAAAAATCCGGTTTTATTAACAAGAGCCAGCCTTATTTTTTATAGAACAGGTGATAGTCAGCTTGCGAAATCAATGCTGCAGCAAGCCTCACCCGGTAATGAATATATTGGTAAATCCCTAAGACAAGAAACACTAAACGTAATTCAGAATCTATACAATTGATTTTGCGTTTGAAGTTACTATAGAAGTATACAATCTGTTGTCCGTTAGTTAAGCTTACGCCGCTTTTTATTTTTTCTAAGTAAGAGTATTACAGCAGATGTTATTACAACTCCTGTTGCCACTTTTCTTACCACCAGTTTGGGATTGTGCTTCCACATTCCCTTCCAGCCCATCTCGGAAAAAATATTAGGAAAATGGCCGCCTTTTACATCATCAACTACTCCTTCTACCATATTAATACGATCTGCCAAAATTAATGTTAACCAATGTGCCCATTTACCTTCGCTATATCTAAATGCAAACCGCCGCACTACACCACTTAATCCTGAAGGTGGCAAGGGAGTTCCAAAAACAGCACTTATGTTAGTACGTTCATTAGAATGAAGTACTTCCTCGTCTACCGGCTGCAAAACCGGTCTCTCATAATTTAACTGGTTATGGTCGTCACCGGTATATTTTTTCATTGGATATGTAGGCTCATTTTCCGGGTCAGCATCAATGCCCCAGCCGTTAATATGAGAATAATTTTGTTCTGTATTTTCCATGATAATAAATTTTAAGCTCTCGCTGATGGTGGAATAAGAATGGGTTTTATACAATTGTCTAATTTAGCAGAAAAGATGCGATATGCATCTGATACTTCTTCCAAAGGCACACGGTGAGTAATGATTGCTTTAGGGTTCAAACGCCCTGCCTGCACATGTTCTATTAATCTCGGCAGTAAACGTTTTACTGATGCCTGGTTGGCACGGATAGTAATTCCTTTGTTAACAACATTGCCAATAGGAATGATATTTCCTGTAGGGCCATAAACACCAACTATAGAAACAATGCCACCTTTTTTTACTGAATTGATAGCCCAGTTAAGCGCAGTGGCTGAGCCTGCCTGAAGCATTAGTCTTCTGCCGGTTATTGATTGTATGGCACTGCCGGCGGCCTCACATCCAACAGCATCAATACATACATCAGCGCCAAAGTAATCAGTTGTTTTCTTTAAGAATAATACAGGATCTTGTAACGACCTGAAATTATATGCTTCACATTGGGCATAGTTTTTTGCAAATTCAAGGCGGTATTCAATATGATCAATAATAATTACCCTTCCTGCTCCAAATAACCAGGAACATTTTGCAGCCATAATGCCAACAGGCCCTGCTCCAAAAACCACTACTGTATCACCTTTTTTTATTCCGCCCATCTCTGCTGCCTGGTACCCTGTAGGCACTACATCTGTGAGCAAAACTGCATCATCAAGATCCATATCCGCAGGGATAACAACAGGCCCTACATCGGCATAAGGAACACGTACATACTCCGCCTGCCCGCCATCATAGCCGCCTGCAGTATGCGAATAGCCGAATATACCGCCAACTGCTGTTGCCTCTGAATTTGATTCATGACAATTTCCATAAAGTTCCTGCTTACAAAATGTACATACACCGCAGGCAATATTAAACGGTACTAATACATGATCTCCAACTTTTAATTTTTGAACACCTGAACCAATTTCTTCTACCACACCTGTAAATTCATGCCCGAAGGTAGAACCCACACGGGTGTCGGGAACAAGGCCATGGTAAATGTGTAAGTCTGATCCGCAAATGCAAGCCCTGGTTACTCTTATAATAGCATCGCCGGGATGGTGTATTTCAGGATAAGGTTTATTATAGTCCGGACGGATCCTGTAAGGTCCGCGGTAATTCATTGCTAACATAAGGCTGTATTTAAAAGTTTCAATTTTTATTTGCTAAAAAACGTGCCTGATTTTATGTTGTTATAAAAATTATTTTTAAGCGCAAAACATCTTGTGCAATGCAATGCGGGCTCAAGAAATGGGTAAAAATTTCGAAACATGTTGAATAAACTACGCACAGTTAATCAAGTAATTCAATTATGATTTTAAAAATTGTGCAATTCTTGATTAAGAAATCAACACGTATACAATTGAGAGATTTCTTTTTCTAAAAATTAAATAACTCAAAAAAGTGATAAAAAAATTCTGTGCTTTTATCTGAGACATAATGTAATTTTGATGCTCAAATTTTAATTAAAATAAATTTATTATGAGCACAATTAAAGTGGCTATTAATGGATTCGGCCGAATAGGCCGTTTGGTATTTCGCCAAATTTATAATATGGAAGGTATTGATGTAGTGGCGATTAATGATCTCACTACACCCAAAGTACTTGCTTATTTGCTAAAGTATGATAGCGCTCATGGAAAATTCAAAGGTGAGGTAACGAGCACTGAAAATTCAATTGTTGTAAACGGAGAAGAAGTAAAGATATATGCTCAAAAAGATCCGGCACAAATACCCTGGGGTGAGCACCAGGTAGATGTGGTGATTGAAAGCACCGGATTTTTTACTGATAAAACAAAAGCTGAAGCACACCTGAAAGCAGGGGCAAAAAAAGTAGTGATTTCTGCGCCTGCAACCGGTGATTTAAAAACAATTGTATTCAATGTAAACCACGATATTTTGGATGGCACCGAAACGATTATTTCCTGTGCCTCATGTACAACCAACTGCCTTGCCCCAATGGCCAAAGTTTTGAATGATAACTTTGAAATTGCTGCAGGTTTTATGACTACTATTCATGCTTACACTAACGACCAAAATACTTTGGATGCGCCACATCCTAAAGGTGATCTGCGGCGTGCAAGAGCTGCTGCAGCTAATATTGTTCCCAATAGCACAGGTGCAGCAAAGGCTATTGGTTTGGTATTGCCGGAGTTAAAAGGAAAGCTTGATGGCAATGCACAAAGAGTACCTGTGATTACAGGTTCTCTGACAGAACTTACAACAATACTTAATAAAAAAGTTACTATTGAGGAAGTTAATAATGCCATGAAAAATGCAGTTAATGAAAGCTTTGGCTATAACGAAGATGAGATTGTAAGCTCTGATATTATCGGTAGCACTTTTGGATCATTATATGATGCTACGCAAACTAAAGTAATGAATGTGGGTGACAAGCAACTGGTAAAAACAGTGAGCTGGTATGATAATGAGATGAGCTATGTATCGCAACTTGTACGTACTGTGCATTATGTTGCAGAACTAATCAACGAACCCGGGGTTTTAGTTGATGAAAGAAAAATATAATTTTACAAGCTCATCTTATTAGTACCAATATTGTGCTCTAAAGAATTACTTGGTATCAAAAGTTACTAAAACCGCAGGTACCAACTGCGGTTTTTGTTTATATTCGATTTTAAAATACATTTTATGGACACTGAATTATTAAAACGGATTACAATTGATCCCGGTATATTTAATAGAAAACCGATTGTAAGAGGGCTTCGTTTTAAAGTGGCGGATGTTTTTAGGATACCTTGCAGCGGGTATGACAACAGAAGAACTTCTTGCAAATTTTCTTTTTTGGAAGCTGATGATATTAAATCTTCCCTAATTTATGCCGCAGAAAAAATAGATCATTCCATAATCAAGATATCGCTTAATGCCGCATGATTACTTAGAGTTTTGGGTGGATATGAACCTTCCTTCATGTTTGGCGGATTGGATTAATATTGAATTTAAATTTTCTGCAAAATCATTTTTTGAATTAGGTTATCAAACCACATTAGACGTAGAAGTGTTTATGAGCGCTGCCAACAAGCCTAACATTGTTGTAATCACTACAAAAGACTATGATTTTGTTGACATAAAGAAGCGACTTCAAGGAACGCCCAGAATTCTGTATCTCAATAGGTAATGTTAATAATAAAATTTTAAGGCAAATATTTGATTTGTATTTGATGCAATAAAGATTTTAACTGAAACAAATCAGCCATTAATTGAAATAAAAATTGAACCATGATCAACTTTCAAGACCACAATTTTAAAGGCGAAAAAGCATTAGTACGTGTTGACTTTAATGTACCGGTTGATGAGCAATTTAACATCACAGATGATACAAGAATGAGGTCATCAATACCAACTATTAAAAAAATATTAGGTGACGGCGGAAGCGTAATATTAATGTCTCACTTCGGCAGGCCAAAAGATGGCCCAACGGACAAATATTCTTTGAAACATTTACTTGGTCATTTACAACAATTACTTGGTAATGAAACGAAAGTTTTGTTTGCGAATGATTCTATTGGTGAAGAAGCATTCAACAAGTCAAAAGACTTAAAACCCGGTGAAGTTTTGTTGCTGGAAAATCTTCGTTTTTATAAAGAAGAAGAGAAAGGTAATGAAGCTTTTGCAGAGAAGTTAAGTAAGCTTGGAGATGTGTATGTAAACGATGCTTTTGGTACAGCGCATAGGGCACATGCTTCTACAGCGGTGATAGCAAAATTTTTTCCTGGAGATAAAAAAATGTTTGGTTTGTTGATGGAAAGTGAAGTGGCCAATGCAGAGAAAGTGCTGCATAATGCAGACAAACCATTTCTTGCAATTATAGGCGGAGCAAAGGTTTCAGACAAAATACTTATCCTTGAAAATCTGCTGGACAGGGCTACAGATATTATAATAGGTGGCGGAATGGCCTATACTTTTTTCAAAGCACAAGGCGGTAAAATTGGTAATTCACTATGCGAAGAGGATAGGCTTCAAAATGCATTGGACTTGCTGGATAAAGCACAACAAAAAAACGTTTGTATTCACTTACCTGCAGATTCTATTATTGCTGATAAATTTGATCCGGATGCAACTGTTTCCGGTGCGCTAAGCAAGGATATTCCTGATGGATGGATGGGACTTGATATTGGAACTATGGCCTGTCAAAGTTTTTCAAAGGTAATTAATCAATCCAAAACAATTTTGTGGAACGGACCGATGGGTGTATTTGAAATGAAGAAATTTCAGCATGGTACCAAGGTCGTTGCACAGGCAATTGCCGAAGCAACTGAGAATGGTGCATTCAGCTTGGTTGGCGGCGGCGATAGTGTAGCCGCAATAAATCAGTTTGGCCTTGCTGATAAAGTAAGTTTTGTTTCTACCGGCGGCGGCGCTTTACTTGAATATTTTGAAGGAAAGGAATTGCCGGGAATTGCAGCAATAAAGGCTGAACTGTGATTATAAGATTAAAAGATTAAGAGAAAATAATTTAAAAATATAACTGAAACTTTTAATCAATTCAATCCTATAATCTTTTAAAGGTTCATACTTTGGTACTTCATTTGATAAAACATTACTTTTGAACAAATTAAAAAACTAAAAAATGAAACGTAGTCCTGTCCTTCTTATAGTTATTGCTATTATTGTAATCTTGGTTTTTTGGGGTTGTAATCAACAAAGAGGTTTAGCCACAGCCGATCAGAATGTTCAAACCAGTTGGAGTAATGTTGAGACTAATTATCAAAGACGTACTGATTTATATAGCAGCGTTGTAAAAACCATACAAGGTTCTGCTAATTTTGAAAAATCAACTTTGAAAGATGTAATTGAAGCAAGGTCTAAGGCCACTTCAGTTCATGTTGATATAAACGATTCTGCAAGTCTTCAGCAATATCAACAGGCGCAGGCTCAGTTACAAGGTTCTTTCAGCCGATTAATGGCTGTAGCAGAAGCTTATCCTGATCTTAAAACCACGCAAGCTTTTCAAAATTTTCAAACGCAAATAGAAGGAACTGAAAATCGCATAAACGTTGCTCGGCGTGATTATAACAGCACAGTAAATGATTATAATCTTAAGGTAAAATTATTTCCCAATAATCTATTTGCCGGCGTGCTTGGTTATCATGTTAGAGGCTATTACAAGGCCGATCCGGGTAGTGAAAAAAATCCTGATATAAATTTTGATATAAAATAAATCAGGAATAAATAATGTTCCCTTTCCGTTCTAAAAAACAACTGTTTTCTCAGGCTGACAGCGATAAAATAGTTCAGGCTATTCGTAATGCTGAAATGCGAACCAGTGGAGAGATACGGGTGTTCGTTGAAACCAGGTGCCGTTTCATTGATGCTATCGACAGGGCATTTGAGATTTTTGCTAATCTTAAAATGGAACAGACGGAATACAGGAATGCTGTTTTACTTTATGTGGCTTTAAAAGATCGCCAGTTAGCCGTTTATGGAGACAAGGGGATTCATGAAAAGGTTGATGATGAGTTTTGGAATGCTGCCGTAAGAAGAATAATTGCGCATTTTAATAAAGATGATTATGCTGGCGGCATCAGCAATTGCGTAACGGAAATTGGAGAATCTTTGCAACAACATTTTCCATACGATAAAGGAACAGATAAAAATGAGCTTCCTGATGAAATTATTTTTGGTAAATAATTCTTCTCTCAAAAATGGAAATTGACGGACAGGCTTTAATTTAAATTTTAATGAAGAAACTGCTTTTAATATTTCTCCTGTTATTTGCCCGGCAGGTTTTCGCTCAAAAATTATTCGACAAACCAATTCCGCCGCAGGCTGTAAATGATTTTGGCCATTTTTTAGAGCCATTTCAAATAGAAGCTTTAGAAAAAAAGATAAGAGATTACAACGACAGTACTTCATCTGCAATTGTTATTATTACCGTGCCTGATTTACAAGGTTATGATATTGCGGAATTATCTTTAAAATATTTAAGAGAATGGGGAATTGGTACAAAGGAAAAAAATAATGGTGTATTACTCCTGGTTTCAAAAGAGGAGCGTAAAGCAAGAATTGAAACAGGATATGGAATGGAAGGTGTATTGCCAGATATAACGGCAAAGAGTATTATTGACGATCAAATGATCCCTTATTTTAAAGAGAATGATTATTACAGGGGTTTTGATAATGCTGTAGATGCAATAATTCAGGCTGCGGCCGGTGAATATAAAGCCACACCGTCTCAAAATAAAGGGCAGGATACCCAGGGAGTTTCATTAAAAACGATTATTATAATTGGTATACTTTTCCTGTTCCTGCTGTCAAGATTGAGGTCTCGGAGCGGTTCTTATATGAGCCGGAGAGGCTCAAGTGGCTTAGGCGGATGTTTACCCGGGTTCTTTTTGGGGAATATGATGGGTGGTGGAGGTTTCGGCGGCGGAGGATTTGGAGGCGGTGGTTTTGGCGGCGGAGGAGGTGGAGGCTTTGGAGGATTTGGTGGAGGTTCAGGCGGTGGTGGCGGCGCAAGTGGCGGATGGTAAAGTAAAAAATAGAATTTTCAGCTTTAATAAAATTAAAAACGCAGACCTAAAAGATCTGCGTTTTTATTATTGTAATTTCTTAAAAAAGGTGAAGGTTATTTTAATAAACTATCTATATAATTTGGCAACTCAGTATCACCGCTTGCTTTTCTTGCAGCGCTTATTGTGGCGAATCCTTGTTTAAAAGCAGGATCAGTAAAATTTCTATATTGCTCCGGAATCTGGTTCCTGAACTTCATAATTTCATCAACACCTTTTCTAACGCTTGCAGCGTTTTTAACTTTAGCAAGGTAATTTGCAAATGCAATTGACTGATCTAATTTTGCCTGTGTTGGCGGCGAAGCTTTATATTGCTGAATAATAAAATCAAAATCTGCGTCTGTTCCATTCTCCAATATTATTTTTGAAATTACATCTCCCAGTTTGCCTTTTGCATCATTGCTGTATTTTTTTGCAAGTGTATAAGCGCTTGAAGAGTCAAGCTTCGTTAAGCCGCTCAAAGCCTCGCCTGCAACGGCATAAGAAGAATCGCTAACGTATTTTGTAAATAGATTTTGATATTTTTTATCATTTTGGTCAGCTAATACTGCTATTGCTTTTGCCCTTACTTTTTTAGAAGCATCATTATTAGAAACCATTTCAATTTTAGTAAGTACTTCAGGTGTTAATAAATTTTTGTTCTCAACAAATTTGGTGAGTGTAAAGTTTCTAATTCCCTGGTATTTATCATTAAGTCCTTCTGCAAGCTCACTCATATTATTTGCAGCAAAATAATTTAACGCTTCCTTTCTGTCAAGATAATTAGGTGCATACTTCCATTGCTGTACATAATTATCAGCAGTTTTGTTATCTGTTTTTTCTGCCAGTAATATTTTATCGGCATCTACATTTATTAATGTTGGCTTGGCAGAAGTTGCAAAAGTGAATGTGTCGGTTTTATTTTTTACCCAAACATTGTAGCGTTTTTTATTAGCGCCATTATAAACATCTATTGCGATCGGCAAAGTAAATAGCTTACCGGTATTTTGTGTTTGCTGAATTATTACCTGGGATGTATTAGCAGTATAATTATAATCAATCTTTAATTTAGGATGCCCACTTCCATAATACCATTCGTTAAAAAACCAGTTTAAATCTTTGCCGGTAACATCTTCAAAGGCAAGCCTGAGTTGTGTTGCCTCAGCGCTTTTAAATTTGTTGTCAGTGAGGTATTTATTAAGCGATTTAAAGAATGCGCTGTCTCCAACATAATTTCTAAGCATATGTAAGATCGCTCCTCCTTTTGGATAACTAACCTGGTCAAATACATCTTCTTTATCATGATAATAAAAGCGTACCAGGTCTTTTTGTGCATTGGCGGGATTGGAGAGATAGCCTTGCCTGTCATCCTGGATGTGCTCATCACCTGCATCTTTTCCATGGCGAAATTCATTCCAGAGTGTTTCGCTGTAATCGGCAAATGATTCATTAACCGTAATATTACTCCAGCTTTCAGTAGTAACTAAATCACCAAACCAGTGATGAAATAATTCATGGGAAATAACATCTTCCCACGAGTTACCATCTGCTAATTGCCTTGCATTTTGGTAAGCGCTTTCCTGGTGCAAGGTGGCAGTTGTATTCTCCATTGCGCCGCTAACATAATCCCTCCCTACTATTTGTGAATACTTTGGCCAGGCATAAGGCACGCCGGTAATCTTCTCGTAAAACCCAATCATAGCAGGTGTTTCACCAAAAATTTTTCTTGCAACAGGCGCATATTCTTTTTCTACATAATAACTTACTTCTTTGCCTTTATAAGAATCTTTAATGATAGAATAATCACCTACACCCATAAAGAATAAATAAGGCGCATGTGGAAGATCCATTTTCCAATGATCAGTTCTTGTGCCATCACTATTTTTTTTCTGATCAATAAGTAAACCATTACTAAGCGTTACATATTTTGAAGGAACGGTCATAAAAATCTCTTCAGTTGACTTTTGATTTGGCTTATCAATAGTAGGAAACCATACACTGTTGGCCTCAGTTTCGCCCTGTGTCCATATCTGCGTTGGTTTATCTTTTTCTTCGCCTTTTGGATTGATAAAATACAGGCCTTTTGCATCTGTGATAGCAGCACTTCCCTGAACCTTAAGTTCATTAGGCCGGGAAACATAATTTATATAAATAGTATAATTCTCGTTTCTTTTATACGTCTTATCTAATGTTATATTAAGCTGCATACTATCATAAGAATATTTTAATGAAACTTTTGCACTTCCTCTCTGTATGGCAACTTCTTTAATATCCATTCCTTTGGCATCAAGCCGTAATGAATCAGTTGGGTAAAAATGTGGATGTAAAGTGATCCATGCTTTACCGTATAAATAAGATTTATCATAATCAAATTTAACATCAAGACGTGTGTTTACAAGATCATTAATCTTTGTAGCGGAAGGCCGGTAAATGCTCTTCCAGGCAGTATCTTTCGCCGCTTCATCCTGTTGCGCATACATTATAAAAGGACTTATTAAAACAGTCATTAAAAACAAAAATCTTTGCATATATAGAAATTTTTTTTCGCAAAAGTATAAACCTTATCTGTATATTAATTCACTATTTATGATAAGAGGTAAAATATTATTTTATTGAATTAGATTTGTAATCAAAGTTTTTCCGGATGAAATATGCATTAAGCCTGCTTGTGCTGGCGTTTACATTTAATTCACTAAGTATATCAGCACAACAAAGTCATTTTCTTTATTTTCAAACTGAAGGCAAACAGTTATTTTATGTAAAGCTTGATAATAAAATTTTCAGTTCATCTGAGTCAGGGTATTTAATTGTTCCAAAACTTAGCGAAGATAATTACAGAATCACATTTGGATTTGCTAAAAATGAATGGCCGGAACAGGTAATAAATTATAAGCTTGATAAGGATGCAGGCTTATTGCTCAAAAATTTTGGAGAAAAAGGCTGGGGCGTTTTCAATTTACAATCTTCAAACATTACTATGGCTGGCAATCGGGAAGATGACAATGTGAAAAACGAACAGGCCGTAAACAACGATAACTTTTCCAACATGCTTGCCAATGTAGTAAATGACTCAACTATAAAGCAAAAAGATGTTGTTTCAAAAGAAGAAACAAAGCAACCGCCGGTAGTAGCTGCAAGTGAGCAAAGTGTTGCTGTAACTCAGGATACTACATCTCACCAGGATATTGCAAAAGACGTAAATGAAACTGCAGTTTCTGCTTCAGTGATAACAAAAAAATTACAAAAGAAAGGTAAAGGCGGTATGGAGATGGTTTATTATGATGAATACAATAATATAAAGGATACAATAAGAATTTTTATCCCTTCAGATAAAAATCCGGAGCCTGTAAAAACTAAAAGTTCAGATGAGATTTTACCGGTAAATTTTGATAGTGTTAAGAGCGCCAATACGACTAATGACAACGTAAAATCGAAAATTCAGGAAGAAGTTGCCCATACAAGTACTGATACAGTTAGAGACACCGTAGCATACGTGGCACCGATAAATTTTAGTGTACAACAACATTCAGATTCGTCAGTCATCGTCTCGAAGAAGGAAGATAAAATGGAATTTTTACCTTTAAAATCAGGCGCTATTAATTCTAACTGCACAGTATATGCAACGGAAGAAGATTTTTTAAAACTGCGAAAAAAAATGGCTGCAGAAAACAGTGATGAGGATATGACAAAAGTGGCAAAAAAAGCGTTTAAAACGAAATGTTTTACCACTCAGGAAATAAAAAACCTGGCGGCGTTATTTTTGAAAGATGAAGGCAAATATAATTTTTTTGATACGGCATATCCATATGTTTCAGATTCAAATATTTTTTATACTCTGCAGGATCAGCTTTCTGATGAATATTTTATAAAGCGTTTTAAAGCCATGATTCATCAATAACATTTTTCAACCAATGAAGAAATAATTTTGGGTTTAGAAAAAGGTTAGTATTTGTAAACTTCATACATCGTACATCTGAGATAATAGATAAGAAATGCCCCGATATTTTATAGAAGTTTCTTACGTAGGCACAAATTATTCAGGCTCTCAAATTCAGCAAAATTCTAATTCAATTCAGGCAGAAATTGAATTAGCGCTTCAGATTTTTTATAAAAACAAAATAAATTTAACCGGATCCTCACGTACTGATGCAGGCGTTCATGCAAATCAAAATTTTTTTCATTTTGATGCAGATAATATAATCATTCATACACAGCATATTTATAATATTAATTCAATTTTACCAGTTGATATTGTTGTAAAAAGTATAAGAGAAGTGCAACCTGAAGCGCATTGCCGTTTTGATGCAGTTGCCAGAGAATACAGTTATTATATTTATCAATACAAGGATCCTTTTTTAATAGACAAAGCGTATTATTTTCCCTATAATATTAATTGTGAAAGTATAAATGCAGCAGCTTCACATCTTTTTAATTATTCCGATTTTAGTTCTTTCTCAAAAAAAAGATCACAGGTAAATAACTTTAAATGTCACATTACTAAAGCTTCTCTCTTAAAAGAAAATGGCCTGATCTCATTTAATATAATTGGCAATCGTTTTCTAAGAGGAATGGTTAAAGGGATAGTTGGAACGTTGCTGAGAGTAGGCAGAGGGAAAATTACAACAGAAGATTTTAGTAAAGTAATTGAAAGTAAAAATTCTTCATTGGCAGACTTTTCAGTGCCAGCTCGTGGCTTATTTTTAAAAGGTGTTTATTTTCCTGATTATATTTTTAAGAAAGACATTAGCATTTGAAAATACAATTTACCATGTCAGGTATTTATAAAATCTGTTAACAAAATATCTGTAAAAACTTTTGGAGAGTTGACCTAAGTACTATTATCTTTGCCTTCCGCTTTTGATAAAAAGCATTAGTTCTTCAAAAAAATTCCATCAAAATATATAAATAATTTAAAAAGATTTGGTGGGGCAAGTTATGGCACTTACTTTTGCACTCCAATTGAAAAATTGGAGGCTTAAAAAGCCAAAAGATCTTTGAAAGTTTGGAAGCAACAGCATAGAATTTTTACATTCTATACAAGGTAATTTTTAGCGTAATTTATAATTAGAATTTGACGTTAATTTTCGAGAGAGAATTTACAAGTCAGATCAAATC
>CAXSDW010000060.1:17718-22498 GCA_964236235.1 uncultured Chitinophagaceae bacterium | reverse complement strand
TAATATACCTATAACTTCAAGGATTTAGAGTGCGCATTTAAAACAAAACTAATAACAATCCTGTGAGTGATCAATTGAACTTTACAGTGATGTAAGAAATCAGCAGCACAATCTGTAACGATTAGTTATTTTAGAGAGAGTAATTTATGAGAAAAACAAAGCTTATCACCCCGCATGAATGAAGTTTTGTATGAAATGAAATTGGAAGGCAAGTATATAATTAAAATTGTAAAAAAAAGAAGAGTCTTCTTTATCAACAGTAAAAGTTGTTTCATTCAATAAACCTTGAAAAGCAAAATCATATTTTGAAATATATTTCAAATAAAGCCTTTGGAGACTCGAACCATTCTCATACTGAAAATGTGTTTCTTGTGTCAAAAAATTTAAGTAAAATATTTGTATATACTTAAAGGGTTTAACTTTTATAAGTGACCCCATTGGTACAAAACTTGAACCATTTACTGGAGGATTTGAAATTATTATGCGATTTATTTGCTGCATAAAAAATAGATTTAACCAACACCGACGAATGTTAAACTTACTTAGAAGATTCAATGTTTAGCAAGGGTGTCCATCCTAAACTCTTTTGTTAATAGCTGGTTAGTTATTATTTCACAGCTCTCAGTTGAAAAATTATATCGAGTTGAATAGCTGCTCCAAAAGGTAATTGAGCAACACCTGTTGCTGTGCGGGCATGTTGCCCATTTTTACCAAATAAATCAATTAATAATTCTGATGCTGCGTCAAGCACTTGTGGCTGTCTTGTAAAATTTGGTGAAGAGCGAATAAATCCTTGTAATTTAATTACCCCAATAATCTGGTCTAAATCTTTTATATCTTTTTTTACAATTGATAGAATTAATACAACAGTGTGGCGTGCTGCCTGCATGGCTTCTTCTTCATTTACATCGGTACCAACTTCACCTTTCAAATCACTTATTCTTCCCGATGTATAAAGTAATTCTCCAAGCTGCTTACATCCCAAATACTTACCTGCAGCAGGTAGTGGGGGTTCAAGTTTTATTTTCAAAGCCTCCAGTTTATCTTCAATTAAACTCATTTGATGATTTATTAAGGTTGAAATTACATGCAAAATTATTCAGATACATGCATTATAAAACCCTTTACATCGTCATTTTTTGCACTTAATTTTAACAAGCAAAATTTATACTATGCTAACTAAATCCTAATACTACAATATTATTAGTCATGATAGGTTTTATTTAGCGCCTTCTGCATTTGGTACATCTTCTAAACGATAATAAATTATTAAGCCTTTTTCTTTTGCAATTCTTACATCTTCATCTGCCCCTTTAGAAGCGCCTTCTGTCCGCAGAACTGCATCACATTTTAAAAGCAGACGGTGAGCTACAGGATATAAAATTTCTTCATAAGCTTCATCGCCCGGTTTTGTTGAACCGGCAAGAGAAAGTAACGGCAATGCAACCCATTCACCAATTATTGGAACGTGCCCTAATCGAAACAATGGAAGGGCTACTGCTTCTAATCTGTTTAAATTTTCTTGCATCAATTTGGAGTCATTATTCGTTCCGGTACGATAGGGGCCGGCAATAAGTATTAACATATAATCAATTTGTAGTTGAAGTATTTATTCCATAGGATTTCAATATCGCATAATAAAGTTTATTCCAATTTTCTTTCAACCTTATTATTAATTGGCGGAACTGTTTTTAAATAAGCATAAATAGCACTCACTTCTTTATCGGTTAAATTTATATAAGGCTGCATTGGAGAACGCAAAGCGGGTTCACCATTAGGTACTATACCTGCTTTCACTGCTTTAATAAACTGATCTTCCTTCCAGTTTCCGATACCTGTATTTTTATCCATCGTGATATTTAATGTATTTATTTCTTTCCCTTCTTCTGTGTACATTTTATTACCTCCACCAAAAAAGCCGGGAGATTTTTCGGGCACAAGATTATTGTTCGTTGCAAAATCTTTGGAGTGACAATTAGAACATTCCAACTGGTGGCATGCAATATATTTGCCCCATTTAACCATGCTGGTTGTATCAGGGGCCGGAATGGAATGAGATGGATAAGAATATGGTTTAAAAGCGCCAACAGTTATTAAAAACTTAGTAAAGAAAGAAGGCTGTGAGGCAGGCTGAAGTGTATTATCAGGCTGCACCCACTTATTTTGCGAACGCAAAAACGCAACGATAGAATTCAAATCTTCATCAGAAATATTTACAAGGTTGGGCATGTAAGGTGGAATGTATTGCCCATCCGGTTTTAAACCTGTCCGGATAAGATAAATGATATCTTCATCACTCCATTTGCCAATACCATTTACAGAGTCCCGGGTAATATTTGCTGAATAAATTTTACCGAATTGCTTAATATCGGTTAGCTGTTTGCCTGTAAATTTATTTGTTGCATCATTGTAATGACAATTGCGGCAAAGCATAGATACAAGCTTTGTTCCCCGCGCAATTCTTTCAGGTGTTGATTCAACTTTAATATTAATTTTTTGCACTGTATATTTAGGAATAGTTCTGAGTGAAATGTAAGAGGCTACAATGCCTACAGCAACAATCAATATTGCAATAATAAGAAGGGAAATTTTAAAAATTTTTTTCATGATTGAAAGTTCTATAAGATGAAAACGTGATACTTGCCACCTCAGGCTTTTGCTTTTATATAATATCCTTTATCAAAATAATAATCAATTTCATTGAAGTCCGCCAGGGTAAGCGCCTCTGTAATTTGCTCTATTGAATACTTGTTGAAAATATTTTCTGCAGGGTTTCTTTTAGCTATAAAATCTTTGTGAGCCATGTAACAATGTAACATTCCGCCTTTTTTTAAAAGTGATTTTATTTTCTCAAATGTTTTTTGCAGATTGTTCCAGAAGTAAACCACATTTATACAAAATATCTTATCATAGGTGTATCCATCAATTTTTCATTTCAAGAAAATCTCCCACCAGTAATTTTACTTTATTATCATCAATATATTTGCTGTTTAGTTTCGTTGCTCTTTTATACATCAGTTTGGAAAAATCAATTCCATGAATTGTGCACGAGTTACATTTTTCTGCAATCAAATTATTCCTATGCCAGGCCCATAACCGATTTCCAATATTTTATCATTTGCCTGTACATTCATATTTTTTAGTAAAACATCGTAATTACGCCGGTTCCCTTTGATCATGATGTTGGAAGTGAATGCACCAAGAAGCCCTGAGGGTCTCTTAAATTGCGATGATATTATTATTCTAAACATTTTTGTTTTTTAAGATACTTGCTTTAATAGTTGATATTATTACTATTGCATCACCTGTTTTATTGCCATCTCAGGGGAAAGTTGATTATTATTGCCCGCCACCGGTACTGTGTCATTCCGCAACATCGTCTCCCTCACTTTCCCCAGATCAGGAAAAGTTCCTGTTTTAAAAAGCTGACTTATTTCCCGGAAATAGGATATGCCAATAAAAGCAGGTGTTATCAAACCCAATGCCTTTGCAGTTTTCCCGGTATTGTTTTCGAGGTGGTGAATAGTGCCACGCAGAATAAAGCAACTATCCCCGGGGCCAATTTCAATTTTTTTTCCGTTAAGGGTAATTGTCAAAGCACCTTCCAGTCCATATATTATTTCATCTACATGTTCATGATAGTGCGGCGGCACGGCGACTTTTGCTCCACCAGGAAATATAGATTCGAACAAGGTCATTTGATTGTTGGTATCATCGCCATCTAAAAGAAAACGAAGTTGAAGCTGTCCTACATTAATAATTTCTTTAGGTTGTTTCATTATTATTTTTGTTTATAGTGATTAGTTTTTATTCTTAATTCACTCTTTTATTGTCACTCTTTTTTTGAATGCATATAAAATCATATTACCTATTAACATGGCCAATGCACTTGTCAGCCATAACCAATAACCGATTTTATAATCAACGATTTTATTATAATGGCCTGCTTCATCATCAATAACTGTATTGAACAAAAGAAATGACAAGCATATAAGCGGCGATATGATGCTGCATATAAATGAAAGCCGACAATTTCTTTTTATAAAAATCCATGAAACCCAAAGAACAGGATTTGCAAGCCAGGTTAAGGCTGCTCCGCCAAAAAAAAATCCCATCCAACCAACTAATACAGCCATTATTGAGTCGCCACATTGATTTGTGGTGCAATAGCATTTTTGTGTTAATGAGCAAACAAATAAAAAAGTACTTGTTATGAGCGCTACTTTTCTTATATATTTTTCTGAATTGATATTGCCCACTATGGTTGGCTGCATTACTGGTGAATGCTTAATAAGTAAATTTGAAATTCACTAAAATATTTTTCCACTATGTAATTCACAATCCACCACTTATTGCTTCGTAAATGTGTCTTCAATATTCATAACAAATGTTTTGCCGTCATCTGTTGTTTCTACACCATATTGCAATACAAGTGTGTTGCCTGTCTGGGATTGAATGGTCAATGCGTCTGGCAATTTCATCATAGAATTAGAAGAATATTTTTTGTCAACAAAAGCAGGAGCATTCGTCTTATCTAATTTTAATTTTAATTGCTTCCCTGAAATGCTATATGCTCCTTTGCCTGTGAAACTGGTTTTATTGCCCACCACTTTATTTGACATTACATAGGTATTGTCAGAATTAAACTCAATTGTTTGCTCTATCATTTTTGTAAAATCCCCGAGTTGAGCTGTTAAATCCTGTGTTTTGCCGGAGGCTTTATCCGTAACAGTTTCCTTTGCACTCGTCATCTTCCATTTTCCTGTAATAGATTGAGCAT
>CAXSDW010000060.1:0-17708 GCA_964236235.1 uncultured Chitinophagaceae bacterium | reverse complement strand
TGAGCATTTACAGTACAGGTATACATGCTGCAACTGGTAATTATTATTATTGCTTTTAAAGCGAAAGCGTTGAGAGCTGAGAACTTTTTTTTCATAATTTTTGTTTTTTGTTTATAAATTTATTTGAGAGATAATTCTGTATTCTTTGGCCATTCTTTGCCCGGTATGTTTTCGCCTTAAAATTGAATGTTCATGGATATGCCTGGCGATAAACGCAGCATCTTTTCCAACACCTCCAATAAGATGTGAGTTCATCGCAAATTGAAACAGCATTCCGACAAAATATAATCCATCGAGGATGGATGATACTCCTCTTTCACCAATTGGATAACCTTTCTCATCAGTCACTCTATGATTTATCCAGGAGAAATCTGTCTTAATCCGGTACACCAAATGATAACAGATGGAGAAATAATTCTGCCGTCTTCTAAAACTGGTTTGCCATTTCCATCTCACTCTGCTAATGTTTAACAAGATTCAATAACGTTAAACGATAAACATGCTTCGTTATATCATATTTAACCTGGTAGCTCGTAGGATAATAATTACTTTTTTGAAAAGCCTGCGGCTGTTTAATTGCTGCGGAAAAATTAGGATGAGTTTGCAAGAAAGCCTTCGTTACCATTGGCTCTAAAAAGGTCATGTTGCCATGATAAAACCCATAAATAAAAGTTGATGTAAATGGCTTGCCATGAAATTCATTTGCTGTTGAATCAAACCAATGCACACCCATATCAGGAACAGCTATAGGCACGGGACTGAAATAATCTTTCGGAACAAACTGTGCAGGCACTGGTATCATATCAGGACCGGGAACCACTGATGCCTGTTCCTCTTGTGTTATATAATAGAAATGAAAATCAAAATGCGGCACACCGTAAACTGCACGTGGCTCGTGACCAAATGGATTCCAGTCTACTTCAATATGGTCAACGCCGGTAGAGTTTGCATATTGTGGCAAAGACAATTTATACATATAATCCGGCATGCCTGGCATTGTATCTGTTGGCAAGCCATTCAAAGCATTCTCGCCAAATTGTACTCCAAGAGATTGAGGTATCCCATTTTCGTTTAATGTTACAAATGAACGTACGCTGTCGCCGCCCAGTGCAACTGCTGTTCCATACAATGTTTGCGGTGATTTGTTGTTGTCTTTTTTACAGCTTGTAATTGTTGCAAATAATAAAATTGCTGCAATGAAAAATAAATTCGAAGTCTTCATGATTTTTTGTTTTTTATAATTTAATGTTTAAAATGTGTTTTCGTGTTTTGTAATTTTCGTTGGGTAAGCATCTTGAAGCATGCTTAAAACGGGATGTAAAATTGTATTCAATTCAATTATCTTACAATAGCGAAAATGGGGGAAGAAAGAATTAATTGTCTTTTTTTAGAAGCAAAATATTACTGGATAAAAACAAGGAACAATTATTAGTGGGGTAGAATTAAGATACTATATTCAAACCATGGCACACGGATGATATAGTAATTTTGTTAATGACATTTCAAACTTATATTCCTCCGGATTATTTATTCAACAATGTGATTTTTTATTGCTTTTGCAACTGCCTCTGCTTGATTATGCACCTGCAGCTTTTCATAAATATTGCGGATATGTGTTTTAACGGTTTCAAAACTAATATTAAGAGATGCTCCAATCATTTTGTAGCTGAAACCTTTTACGAGCTGAGTTAAAATTTCTGTTTCCCGGGAAGTAAGATTATACTCCTCATTTGTATATGATGCAATTGATGCAACATGCTCTAACACAAGCCTGGCAATGTTTGCAGACATAGGTGCACCACCATGCATCACTTCTTCAATGGCATCAAATAGTTTTTCAAAAGAATTCTTTTTAAGTAGATAGCCTGAGGCGCCGGCGCTGATAGCTGCAATTACTCTTTCGTTATCATCAAAAACAGTAAGCATTATTATTTTTACTTCGATATTAATATTACGAATGAGCTGCACTGCTTCTATTCCATTTCTTTCAGGCATATCTATATCCATTAAAATTACTTGCGGCTTTAATAATTTTAAATCTTCTACAACATTTTTGCAATCATAAAAAGATCCTGCGCAAATATAATTTTCTGAAGTATTGATGAGTTGGACCAATGCTTCTCTAAAATCATTGTTATCCTCATATATCACAATGCTTGTTTCCATTCATAGTTTATAAGTCCATGTAAAAGTTAAACTTAGTACATTATTGAATAGCTTCTGTACCGAATTCAGGTAATGTGAAACTCGAGGGTAATAAGCGTGCCTTTATTTATCTTGCTGTCGATTGAAATGGTTGCCCTAATTTTTGAAGCCCGCTTTTGCATATTATAAATTCCATTTCCAGGTGTGACACTACTTATATCAAACCCTTTTCCATCATCCTGTATCGTTAACAGACAGCTTTCTTTTTTTCTTCTCAAAGATATATTTACACTACTGCATTGCGCATACTTGCATGCATTGTGAATAGCTTCTTTAAATATAAGATATACGTCCTTGCGCACTTCCATGTCCAGCTTTGTATGATGTATTGATTCATCAACCTTAAAATCGTACTTTATATTTTGAGGCTCCAGTGTTTCAGAAAGATACTCCTGCATTTTTGCCAGCACATTATCTATCGCATCATTTTTTGAGTTGATGCTCCATACAATATCTGACAATGCATCCATTGTTTTTTTTGATCTGTCGCTTATCTTTTCAAGCAACTCCCTGCTGCCTGTTTTATCCGAATTTATTTTCTGCAAAGCGATTCTGCTAAAAATATTTATACCACTTAATGTTGAACCAATATCATCATGCAGGTCGCGGGCAATCTTATTCCGAAGCCGGTATTTGTCCTTCCATTGGTTAAGTTTCATCAAATAAACAGAATATAAAATACCACCAGCACATAACGTAATTAATGAATAAAACCACCATGTATGCCAATATGGAGGATCAATAATTAAAGTAATAGTAGTGGGCACATTATTCCATACACCTTCATTATTACCAGCTTTTACTTTGAATGTATATGTACCTTCTTTTAAACCTGCATAAGAAATATAGCGGCGTGTGTCAGCTAAATTCCATTCGGTATCTAAACCTTCCATTTTATAGGCATACATGTTAAGCAAAGGCTGTGTATAATTCAGGGCTACATATTCAAAAGAAAAATAGTTTTCATTATAATTAAGTTCAATTGGTTTACTATTATTGAAGTCGCGTTCTTTATCAAATATTTTGAAACTGGTGATGAAAACAGGCGGAGGCACATCATTTTTTACCGACTGAAAAGGATTAAGTATGTGTATGCAGCCCATATCACTAATGGCAATATTCGCTTCATCTTTTATGATGGAAGAAAGGGCAGACAAATTTTCTAAGCCATCTTTTTTATCATAAATTATTGCCTGGTCTATTACTGGTATTGAATCATCTGCAATAGGTTTGAAATCTACAAGACCTCCTTCCGTCAATAACCATAAATGGTTTCTTTTATCAGGCAGTATTGCAGTAATGTTCATAGAAGGTAAGCCATAAGAAGTATTATATCGAAATACATGCTGAAACCGGGTATCGGATTTCCATAAGCCATTTAAATCTGTTGCAATCCAAAAGGAATTATCCATTTTTACAATGGCATTAATAGTTAAATCATTAGCACGTATTGCAATTTTTTTATTCCATCGTATTTTGTCATACCTGCCATCGTTTGTATGGAATAATAGCAGGCCTGTATGTTCTCCGCCCACTAATAAACTGTCTTTCGTTATTTCATAAAAGCTGCGTACTTCATTTTTATTTGAACCTATTGTTGCATTGGTATATGGATAAGCGATAATTTTTTTTACATTCTGATCAAACATAAAAATTCCATTACTATGCGTACCTATCCACATTCTGTTTTCATGATCAATATATAAGGATGTAATTACACTTTTTAAGTCCGGCGATTTGTATATTGTATGCTGAAGTGAAAAAGATTTTCCATTTGCTTTTTTGGTTAGTGCAATAATCATCTCTCTGGAAGCAAGCCAGATAGTACCCGAAGAATCCTGAAGGATATTCGTTACAAGCATTGATTTTGGAATGCCTGCCTTTGAAGTATAATTATGTAACATACCGGTTGCAGAATCCAAAAGGTAAAGACCATCATAACCACCAAGCCACCAAAGCCCGTCTTTGTCTTTTAGCATGCAAAGCGGAGCCAATTGCGACTTCAAGCCACCTGTATTAGTTTGTAAACGAAAATTAATTTTTGAAAGATGAGTTTTGTGTGGATCATATTTATATATACCATTCTCAGTGCCAATCCAAAAAATTCCTGATCTGTCACGAAATAAAGAGTATGTTTTATTTATAAATTTATTTTCATTATCCCATGTTATTGGATAGTTAGTTATTTTATGATTTGACAGATTAAAAATTGTTACTCCGTTTTCCCCATTTGCAAGCCAAATGTTCCCGTCTGGTTCTTGCAAAATATCAAATGCTCTTATATACGGCTGATTTATATTTGAATCATTTTTGTTGTATAACCATTCTTTTATTTTTTCTGTGTGTGGGTTAAATTCAATCAAACCAGCTCTCCACGAAGTCATCCAGACGTTGCCATGCATATCCAACAGGGATTTATGAATAATTTCAAATGATTGTTGGCCGCCTGCAGGTAAAGCGATCTGATAATGCTTACAGGTTTCCTTCACTTTATCATAACAATAAAAACCATTGTGCGAAGTAATATACAGATGATGCCCATCGTCACACAATGAACGAATGAACACATTTTTATCAATCGCCGGAATTCTTTTCCATGTTTCCTTTTTTTTATTAAATTGAAATAACCCTGCAGAACTGCCAATCCAAAAGATAGAATCATTTTCAGGAATGATAGCATACACCGTTAATATTTCACCTGCTGAAAAATTTTTTATTTTATTTGTATTAATATCAATACAACTCAATCCACCACGTGATCCCACCCACAGCAACGCTGTTTGAGGAAATAAGAATTCAATATCATTATTGATCAATGTTTGTGAATCGCCCGGGAAATTTTTAAATGGTTTAAAACTATATCCATTATAACGAAAAAGCCCTTCTTCAGTACCAAACCAAAGAAATCCATTTTTATCCTGCTGAATACATTTGATATAATAGTTTGTAAGCCCTTCGTCCTGTACTTTCTCCAGGTTTATGTTAGTCTGTGCAAAAAGAGCATTTGAAATAATAAATAATGATATAATAAGCCTCCATTTCAACATACTCTCAATGAGAAATTTGAATATAATTCATGTAGTCTAAAACAATTCGAAATCAAACACATTTTTAATTTCCTTCTAAGAAAAGCTTTCGCAATAGGCCTATAATCAGCAATACTTGAAATTTATTTTACGATTAAAATTAAAAGTTTCAATGATTATTTTACAGACTGACAAAAAATTTTAAACCATGTAAACTAAATTAAATATGAAAAAACAATAATAATCAAGCTACCTACCGATGTTTAATCTGCATTTAATAAAGGCTGTTGGAACTAAAATAACTTGTAGATTTTCCAGCAACATTCTTATAATCTACATTTGCTTTTTGCATAATGCAAGTGCTTGAACAATATATAACGCATTAGATGGTATAATCATTGGTTCGATGTACCAACAGGATAAATAAAATGTTAATTAATAATCAGTGATTTAAAGTGTGTGATCTGGCTGGGACTCGAACCCAGGACCCATACATTAAAAGTGTATTGCTCTACCAACTGAGCTACCAAATCAGTTTAATCATTTTTTTTAGGAATGCAAAAATAAGCTAAAAAGGTTCTGAAACAAATTTATTAGAAGCTATCACACCGCCGTTATAGCTGAAGCAAAATGTTTTCTCTTTAGTATTAATCATCTGCTATTTTTGCGCAAATATTTTACACAACATTATGCTAAAGGACAAAGTGATTGCTATTACCGGCGGCAGTGAAGGTATTGGAAAAGCATTAATTGATGCCTGTATAAACAAAGGCGCCCGGGTGGCTACATGTGGCAGAAATCCTGATAAATTATATCGCTTGCAGGTGCAGCATGCAAATAATTTATTGCATACTGTAGTGGCTGATGTAAGTAATGAAAATGATTGCAAAAATTTTATTGAATCAACCATAAAAACGTTTGGAGATATTGATATATTAATTAATAATGCAGGTATTTCTATGAGGGCTTTAGTTGCAGATACTGACCTTGCTACTTTAAGAAAAGTGATGGACATTAATTTTTGGGGAACGGTGTGCTGTACTAAGTTTGCGCTGCCATCAATAATAAAAAAGAAAGGCGTAATAGCAGGTGTTTCATCAATAGCCGGGTATCGCGGTTTACCGGGAAGAAGCGGGTATAGCGCCAGTAAACATGCTGTTAATGGCTGGCTTGAAGCGTTGCGAACCGAAGTAGCAGATAAGGGTGTTCATGTAATGTGGGTAAGCCCCGGTTTTACTGAATCAAATATCAGGAATGCTGCACTGAATAAAGATGCAAAGCCACAGGGTAAATCTCCGTTAGACGAAAAAGCACTTATGAGCGCTGAAGAATGTGCAAGGTTTATTATCAGAGCAATTGAAAAGAGAAAACGTACTTTGGTATTAACGTTTGATGGTAAGCAAACGGTATTTATGAATAAATTTTTTCCACGACTGACAGATATGCTGATAAGAAAATATTATTTTAAAAACAATGAACTGATTAAATAAAATGTATCTGCTGATCTTTCGGCAGGCACAATAATAGTTGACTTAAAAGGTTTTAAGAAGTATCCTAAAAATCAATAATAGTTCATGCCTTTATTAACGCTTACATCTGATATTGGTCACCAGGATTTTATAGTGGGTGCAATAAAAGGGCAGTTACTTAAGGTGAATCCCGGCTTCAGCATTGTAGATATTTCACATAATTTATCACCGTTCAATTATCCGCAGGCAGCTTATGTTTGCAGGAATGCAATAAAGAACTTTCCGCCTCAAACTTTTCATATTGTGCTTATAAACTTATTTGATCACAGGCACGAACATTTGCTGGTGATTAAACACGATAACCAATATATAGGTTGTGCAGATAATGGGCTTATCACAATGATTCTTGAAGAGCTTCCTTCTGAAATTATAGCATTGCCCTTAAGCAAATCTGTAAAAGTAAATACGCTTTATTATGCATCCGTTTTTGCGAAAGCATTTAATGATATTCTTGCCGGAAAATCTTTAAAAGAAATTGGAGATGAAAGTGTTTCAATCGAGGTAAAAAATCATTTACGTCCGCTGCTGGGCAACAACTGGATCGAAGGGCAAATAATCTTTATAGATAATTTTGAGAATGTAATCATAAACATTACTAAAGAAGAATTTGAAGAGCAGCGGCGTGGAAGAAGCTTTAAGATTGTGTTTAAAAGAGATGAAGTTATTGATAAGATAAGTGACACTTATGCTGATGTACCGGAAAGCGAAAAGCTGGCACTTTTTAATTCTGCCGGCTACCTCGAAATAGCGATTAATAAAGGAAA
The DNA here is from genome assembly GCA_964236235.1 of uncultured Chitinophagaceae bacterium. Taxonomy (GTDB): domain Bacteria; phylum Bacteroidota; class Bacteroidia; order Chitinophagales; family Chitinophagaceae; genus Ginsengibacter. Next base: position 10,184 of record CAXSDW010000060.1, on the reverse strand, counting down.
TGCCGCCGGTTTATTTGGCTTGCAGGGATATTCTGAAAAGGTAAATACACAAAGTCAATATGTGCAAAACCGCTTACTATATCAAACCATTAAAATCTATTTTGAATAGACCCTGTACGATTATTATACATTATTTTAAACTTCCATAATGTTTTCTAAAAAAGAATGTTTGAAGCATTGCACTAATAACAACAACCAATAAAGTTCCGATTACATTAAGCCATAAAAAAGAAATTACATCTAATTTGTAAATAATAATTACCAGCACTTCTGCAACAAGAGAAGCATAAAAAACTGCGTTTGCTGATATTTTTTTAAACCAAAAAGCAACCAGAAAAATCCCAAGTATAACGCCATAAAATAACGAGCCTAAAATATTTACCGTTTCAATAAGACTGTTACCAAGGTTGCTTGCAAACTGTGCCACAGCAATACAAAACAAGCCCCAGCCTAATGTATATATCTTTGAGATACGATAATCCATTTTTGGTGTAAGTTCTTTCTGAAAAAACTTTTTATGAATATCTACTACAGTACAGGATGCCAGTGCATTTAAGGCTGCTGCAATGCTTCCCCATGCAGCCAAAAAAATCATTGCTATAAGTAAACCAATCAATCCTTTGGGCAAATAATCAATTACAAATTTTAAAAAAATATAATTGGTATCATTTACATCTTCATCAGGTAAAGCTTTTTTTAAAATATTTTTATAGCGTGTTTTTATATCATTGATTTTTGCATTATCTTTTTCTATTGTTACCAATTTATATTGCTGCTCTAAAAGTATAAGTGAATCTTTATAGACTGTTTGCTTTGCATGGGCCGCCTGTATTGTATTAAAATAAATTGGCGCCTTCTTATACTGATAAAACGAAAATACCAACACGCCTACAAGTAATATTAAAAACTGCATTGGTACTTTTACAAGGCCATTCATTAGCAATCCTATCCTGCTTTCACGGTCACCTTTTGCAGTGAGGTATCTGCCTACCTGGCTTTGGTCTGTACCAAAATAAGATAAGGCTAAAAAAAATCCACCAATCACTCCACTCCAGATATTGTATTTGTCCTTCCAGTCAAAACCGTCATTATTTAATCCGCTGGTAATTACATTTAATTTCCCTTGTTTACCACCTATATTTAGTGCATCAGTAAAGCCTATGCCTGCAGGCATTAAATGCACTACCATATACCCGGCCAGTAACATGCCTGCAATAATAATTATCAACTGCAATTTTTGTGTATACGCCACTGCCCTGGCGCCGCCACTCATGGTATAAATAATAAGTAAGCCGCCCATGATAATATTGGTACGATAAATATTCCAGCCAAGTAACGAACTTAAAATAAGTGAAGGCGCATAAATGCTGATGCCTGTGGAAAGCCCTCTTGAAAGCTGGAATAAAAATGATGTAAAGGTTCTTGTTTTAAGATCGAACCGTTGTTCCAAAAATTCATAAGCAGTATAGATTTTAAGGTTTCTAAAAATAGGAACAAAGACTATAGATATAACGATCATTGCAAGTGGCAGCCCTAAATAATATTGTACAAACCGCATCCCGTCTGTGTATGCCTGGCCAGGAGCACTTAAAAAAGTAATGGCACTTGCTTGCGTTCCCATTATGCTCAGCAGCACAAGATACCACGGCATACAACGGTCGCTTAAAAAATAGCCATCTAAATTTTTTGAAGTGCGGCTTTTATAAATGCCATAAGCAATGATGCCGCAAAGAGTAAAAATTAATATTATCCAGTCAATGGTGCTCATAACCTCCAACTCTTAAAAGAGCCCTTGAAATTTGTGTTCATATTTATCTACCTAAAATAAATAGTGATAAAATAATACAATACAATTTGCAACACTAAAAATAATAGCACTGCTATATACCATTTGTTCCAGTAAGTTTTTTCGTTTTGCATAAACACCACCCTTAATCCCTCTCCAAAGAAGAGGGAGATGTAATTCAACTAAAGCGAACTATATCCGCTTGTGCGCTTGCAAGTTTCCCTTCAGGGAGATCTAAAGGATTTTTCCTAATGCTATCAAATTTGCCATCAACCTGTAGGCTCCCGGCACACCTGCAGGAAGCTGCCTGAAGAAAACTAACCCTGTATATATAAAATTACCTTTCCCAAATTTTGCAATCAGCAAACTGCCATCACTTGCTGATTCGCCTGTATCAGCCATTTGTAAAGGCTTTTCATAATGTGCATCTGCCTGGTCAGCCTGGTAAGTGCTGCGTTCCTGTACCCAACCTTCAAAATCTTTTTCAGTTATCTTATTAGGATAATTCAATACCTGGTGTTCAGGTAAAATAAAATTAACCTTTGCATTTTCTTCTGTTATGCGGCTTTGAGGATTAACAGCAAATGGATATGGACCTACCTGAACTTTGTTTGCACCAACCTGGTTACTCTTTAAATATTGAACTATCAGGTTGCCGCCATTCTGCACATATCGCATCAACACATCATTTTTATCACTTAAGTATTCATATATATTATAAGCCCTGATCCCGGTTATTATGGCATCAAATTGTTTTAAAGTATTATCAGTAAGATCCGCTGCAGATAAGGTTCTTACTTCGTAACCCATTGCTTCCAGGGCCTGCGGCAGTTTATCTCCGGCGCCAACAATATACCCGATCTTCTTACCAATAATTTTAATATCAAGCTTTACAAGGTTAGCTTTTGCTTTGGGAAAATACGTGATGGTAGGAATATGCTCATAAGAGATTGTTTTGGTGTAGCCATCGTACTTACCATCAATTGTAGCAAGATTTATTTCTTCAGTTGTGTTTGTTTCTTTTGATAACGGCTTGAAAATAATCGTTCCCGATTGTTCTTTATTTGCCGTCTGCTTATAACTGATTGTTCTAAAATTGTTTTGCCAGTTATTTGGATATTGCTGATTTATTTTATAAGCAATTATATCATTGGAATTATTATTTCTCAGGCGATAGCCAACATCTGCCAGCCCGCCATTCATTGAAATAAAATTTTCTTTTGTAAAGCTCATTTCCACTTTTGGCAATACCGGTACCGGTTGATAAACATCACCTTTTACAGGATCATTATATTTAAACTGAACAGGCCTTATTATCACAAAGTCCTGGCCTTCAATATTTACCGTAAGCTTCACCAGGAAGGATGGATCATTTTCAGCTTTGCCGATAAGCAGCTGATCTCTTACATCAAAAGTTCCGCTTAGCGGCGGGTATACTAACCAATACGGCTGTGATATCTTTTTATCAGGAGAAATGGTAAGTGTTTTATTAAAAGTAAAGTTTTGGTTTGGTGTTAGCGGGATTGAAAATGAAGAATCAAAATTCTCAAATTGAATATGTTTTAATAAAGCATTTATATCCTTTCTTTTATTAATAAAAATAGTTGCACTTAACGGATCACCCTGTACAACATTTCGCTGTGCTGATGTAGCTTCTGCAAATAATGCGCTGCATTCTTCAATGATCTGCTGCACCTCATCAAGCTTTTTATTTCGCCAGTTACCTGCGGGCAAAACTTGTATTTGTTTATATAATTCAACCAAAGCAGCAACTGAATTTTCAGGCTTCTCAATATTATAACCTGCAAGAATATCGTTGATCATTGATTGTATCTTTTCACCACCACTTATTCTTTTCCAATCAATGGTAATTCCATCCATCAGATCATTTTTTGATGCATCGCCAGCTGTTGTAGTAAAGTATTCAAATGATTGGCCTCTGCGCCGGGGCCGGCCTTCACCCTGGCTTTTATGCTGTGTTCGTGCTTCTCCACCCATCTCGCCGTAACTCTTTCCAATCATCGCATTGTATCCGCCAATATCAATCTTCAACTGGTCTTCACTGGTTGTATTATTACTGCCAAAATTATAAGTGTTCCATAAAATTCTTTTTGCCTGCCATGGTTTTACGCCATATTTAAATTGCCCGGGAAATCTATTTGGATCTGCAGCCGCAGTAAAAGCTTCATCAGCTAAAATTGAAGAAGCGGCATGATGGCCATGACCGGCTCTTGCATCAGGCGGAAATCTTTTTATAATTATATCCGGCTCAAATTGTCTTATCACCCAAACGACATCACTCAAAATTTTCTCTTTATCCCAAATGCGTAAGGCTTCTGCTGCGCTTTTACTAAAGCCAAACTCGTAGGCTCTTGTAAAAAATTGTTCTGCGCCATCCACCCTTCTTGCAGCAAGTAATTCCTGGGTTCTTATCAGGCCTAATTCAATACCCTGCTCATCACCAATTAAATTTTGACCTCCATCGCCACGGGTTAAACTTAAGTAGCCTGTTCTGTATAATTTTTCGTTGGCGAGATAAGGCAACAGCGCATTATTTTCATCATCAGGATGTGCGGCAATGTATAGAACCGAAGCAAGCACATTTAGCTTTTTTATCTGCTGAAATATTTCTGAAGAAGTAAAAGTTTTTGCAACCTGGCCAGGTGCACAAAGCGAAAAAACAAAAAATAAAACCACTACAAAAACATGACGCATATTTTACAAATTGATATTACGAATGTAACATTTTGTACAAGAATCACTTTATTGATTAAGATAAAGATTAACTGCCTAAGATGTTTTTATAAAAACGAAATCATCATCTTTTCATTTTAATTTTCCATAGCCTGCATCAGAAAAATAATCGTATTATCATTAGCGCACTGATATAATGAGCGATATAGATCAACTCTGCAGCTTACTTAACAGAGCCGGCAAATATTAAAACATACATACTTTATCATATAGATGCTTTAATTTATCAGGATCGCAAGCAAAACCAGTAGCGGCTTTCAGTAAGATAATTATAACATATGTTTGTTTAATTTGATGTGGTATTGAATTTGCACATAGTAGTGGTTTACTTAGTTTTACAACTAAATTCATTTCCCTGAAAACTTTTTTCAAAATATTAGGCCGGTTCTTCCTGGTAGTGTTTATTTTACTTCTTGTACTTTGGCTTTTACTTCAAACCACACAATTTCAAAATTATATTGTCACCAGGGTTACCGTTAAATTATCAAAGAATTTAAAAACAAAAGTTTCAGTTCGTCATGTTGATTTTGAGTTGTTTAATAAAATGCTTCTTGAAGGAATACTTGTTCTGGATAAAAAAAATGATACACTATTATATGCCGGCACTGCCAAAGTAAACATTACCGATTGGTTCTTTTTTAAAGACAACATTGTATTAAAATATGTGGAGCTTGATAATGGTGCCATTAATTTAAACAGGAAAGATTCAGTTTGGAATTACCAGTTTCTTGTAGATTATTTTTCAGGCCCAAAAAAAACAGGAAAAGATACGTCGGTAAACAGCATAGCGCTTGGGTTGCAGGCAGTTGAACTAAACAATTTTAAAATCTTTCAGCAGGATAAATGGATTGGCCAGGATATGCTGGTGTCACTTAATAAACTTCATCTCAATACTGATGTTTTTGACCTGAATAATAACGTTATTAAAATAAATTCGCTTCTTTTAAATCAGCCTGTTTTCTCTCAATATAACTATGATGGTTTAAAGCCGCCGAAAAATTTATCTTCATCGGAAATTAATAATGATACATCAGCAACAATAACAACAGGCTTGCAATGGAACACCGATAACTGGATATTTGAAATAAAAAATCTGCAAATAAATAACGGAAGTGTTGCATTAGATAACTACACAGAAAGACCGCCTTTCATTAACCGCTTTGATGACAGCCATATAAATTTTTCGTCCATCACAGGTAACATAAAAAACTTTCAGTTTATAAAAGATACGCTTAAAGCTGATGTATCATTAACCGCTAAGGAACGTTCCGGCTTACTTGTAAAAAAGTTAAACACAGCGTTCAGATTTGATCCTCACACAATGGAATTCAATGACCTTGATCTTGTTACAAACAAGAGCCATTTAAAAGATTATTATGCCATGAAGTATAATAGTTTTAATGATGACATGAGCAACTTCGCGGATGCAGTAACCTTGAAGTGTAATTTTAACAAAAGTGAAATAAACAGTGATGACCTTGCATTTTTTATTCCTGATGTAAAGAACTGGAAAAGGAATTTTTCTCTTAATGGAGATGTATCAGGCAAAGTAGGAAACCTTGCGGCAAATAACATAGTTATACAATCCGGTAAGGAAAATTATTTTAATGGAAGCTTTGATATTCGTGGTCTTCCGGATATTGACGCAACCTATCTTAATTTAAAATCAAATGACTTTAGAATATCTTATGGCGAACTTGTAAACCTTATGCCAGACCTGAAATCCGTTACTACACCGGATTTAAGCGCATTAGGTAACATACGTTTTAAAGGGATATTTACCGGTTTTATTAATGACTTTGTTACCTACGGAACTATAACTACAAATCTTGGTACATTAAAAACGGATGTAAATATGAAATTTCCGGCTAACAAGCCGGCGGCATACTACGGAAAAATTACTACCGCTGATTTCAAATTAGGAAAGTTCATCCGAAGTGACCAGATAGGCAGATTATCTTTTGACGGCACTGTTTCGGGAGAAGGATTTACAGCCAATACAATGGATATGGTTGTAGACGGATTTATAAAACAGGTTGAATTCAATAAGTATAATTATCAAAACATAGTTGCCAAAGGGAACCTTAATAACAGTTATTTCCAGGGGTTTGTAAGTGTGGATGATCCTAATCTTAAAGTGCAGGATCTTGTGGGTGCAATCAACTTTAAACCTGACCAGCCGGAATTTAATTTTGAAGCTGACGTCTTAAAATTCAATCTCAAAAATTTACATTTTACAAATGATAATTTTTCTTTAACAGGAAAATTTAATTTGAATTTTTCAGGAAATAATATTGATAATTTTTTGGGCACAGCAAAAATATCTAATGCTACTTTTTTAAAAGATGACCAGAAATTATCCTTCGATTCTCTTACCGTTCGTTCTTCATATTTTGATGATAAAAAATCTTTATCTCTTGAAACTAATGAGCTTGAAGCAAACATTACAGGCAATTTTAAAATTTTACAATTGCCTGATGCCTTTCAGCTCTTTCTGTACAAATATTATCCTGCTTACATTAATACACCACGCCGGCAAATTGAGAAAGAAGATTTTGTTTTTAATATTAAAACAAGAAATATTGATCAATATATTTTACTTGTTGATAAAAATATTAAAGGCTTTAACAACAGCGAGATCAGCGGCAATATTAACTTATCACAAAACACCTTAAACGTAATTACAAAAGTTCCTGCGTTTAGTTTGGGCACAGTGAACTTTATAAATGCAGTAATTACATCTACCGGCAATCTTGATACGCTTACTGTAACCGGCAATATTGAAGACATAATAATTAACGACAGTCTTCACTTTCCGGGAACAAAAATTAATGTTGTTGCCAACAATGATATATCTGATGTAAGTATTAAAACAACTGCAAGCAAAACCCTTACTCAGGCTGATCTTTCAGCAAGAGTGCAAACGTTATCTGATGGCTTTAAGCTCTATTTTAATCCCTCTTCTTTTGTGATAAATGATAAAAAATGGACCTTACAAAAAGGCGGCGAACTGGTGCTTAGTAAGAAAGTATTAATGGCCAATGAAATAAAATTTATACAAGATCAGCAGCAACTTACTATATCCACCGAGCCTTCTGAAACCGGCAATACCAATGATGTTGTGGTTGGATTAACAAAAATTGATATTGGTGATATTGCGCCTTTTGTTTTAAAATCGCCAAAGCTGGATGGGTTGATGACAGGTAATGTAAGAATAGCTGATCCTTTCAATAATCTTGCAGTTGACTTTGAAACTCAAACCGAAAAGTTCCGTTTTGAAGATGATTCAATCGGGCTGTTAAAAGCTTCCGGTTCCTATATTTCCAAATCAGGTAATATAATTGCTAATGTAATATCAGCTAACCAGCTTTATAATTTTAGCGCCGGCTTTTCTTACAATTTAAAAGATTCTACAAACCAGCAACTGAAAGGAACACTAAATCTTGATCATTCAAACATTCATGTTCTTAATGATTATTTGTCGGATATATTCAGCGATATTGGTGGAAATGCAACAGGGCAGTTAAATTTATCAGGCAGCACTGCATCTCCAAATATAACAGGAAGTATTACACTTAATGATGCATCAGTTACGGTTAATTATACAAAATGCAGGTATAGTTTTGAAAAGAATTCTGTGATAAATTTTAATACAGATGAAATTGATTTTGGCACAATCAAATTAAGAGACACCTTAAATAATACAGCAACAGTTAGCGGCAAATTGTACCATACATTTTTTGATAATTTTTTCTTTAATGAATTAAATTTTAAGACGGACAGAGTAAATGGTAACCCTGGGAAGTTTGTTTTATTGAACACCGGTGAAAACGATAATAAAGAATTTTATGGCAATGTGATTGGCGATGCAGACCTCTCACTTAACGGCCCGGTAACTGATATGAGAATGACGATAAGAGCTGAGCCAACCGACAGTAGTCATATCTATTTACCCACAAATGAAACCTCCGAAGCAGGTAAAATTGACTACATACAATTTATAAAGTTTGGCCGCGAAATGAAGACAGATTTTGCATTTAGAGAGCAGGCAAATATAAAAGTAGATATGGAAATTGTTGCTAATCCTCTTGCCAAAATAGATGTGATATTAGATGAAACAACGCAGGATATAATAAAGGCGCAGGGCAATGGAAAGCTTAACATAAGCGCAGGCACAAGAGATCCGTTAACGATAAGAGGCAGGTATGATATACAGGAAGGGCAATACACATTTAATTTTCAAACATTTTTGAAAACGCCATTCACTTTACAGCAGGGATACATTGAATGGCAGGGCGATCCATATCTTGCCAACTTAAATATTGATGCCACTTACAGGGCAGTAAAAGTTGACCTTAGCAGCATACCAACAAGCACCGGGTATAATACAGGCGCAAAAGGTGATGTTGATATTATTTTTAAATTAAGGGGAACTTTAAAAGAACCGGCGCCTGATTTTGAATTTCAGTTTACATTTGATAATCCTTTAAAAATTGACCCGATTGCTAATGAATATTTAAAGACAAGATTTCAGGCAGATAAAAATGAATTGAATAAACAGGTGACTTCTTTATTGCTGTTTAACAGCTTTATTTCAGAGCAGCAAAGATTGTTCAGCACTAACAATACTGGTAATTTTGTTACACGTACGTTAGGCCAGGTTTTGTCAACAACGCTTTCATCTTCATTAAATAACTGGCTGCAAAAATTGCTTAAAACTGACCAAATAAATCTTTATACCAATATCAATACAGCTGATTTTAATTTTACTAAAGGCATTACACAGAAGCAAATTCAAAATGTTGGAAATTTCGGGCTTAAAACTTCTTTCTTAAAAAACAGGCTGCTTATAAATTTTGGCGGAAACGTTGACTACAAACTGATTCAAAGCTCCAGTAATTCTAATTCAAACTTTTTATTTACACCGGATGTTTCATTTGAATATTTAATAACTCCTGATGGAAAATTCCGCGTGGTAGGATTTAACAGGAGCGATGCCGGCATTGGTGATATTGCCGGAATTACCCGCCGCAACCGCACAGGAATTCTTCTATCTTACCGGAAAGATTTTAATAAGTTTAGCGAATTTTTTAGCGGGAAGAAAGAGTGAGTGATTTGGATGTTAATTGCCGGGCTAACCTTGATACAAAAAAATATTAATTGAATTTGGAAAAAAAGTTTCATGATTTCGACAACGATCAGGGAAAAACTGAATGAATACACCGATACAGCAAATGAGAAAAAGTAGAAGCAATTTACACACTTCTCGGTGACAATTAAGTTCAGATAATGAATATAGTGAGAGCGAACTTTAATATAAATATCGTTTTCATACTGAAAGTTTGAAGGTTTTATAATTTTTTATCAAAACGGCCATTGGTAATATGAATTGTATCACCACATGAAGGACTATAGATATGTGCTTCAAAAGTGCCACTCAAAATTCCGTTGCTTACATCATACTTAGTAATATTTAAATAACCGCTTCTGTAGACGGAATCAATAAAAATAATGTAACAATCTTTATAAGCATAACCAACTGACGTATTACCCAAATTAATAATTGGGTAATTGCCCGCAGTAGTTATATTGTTAGCTCCGAAGTATATTCTTTCTTCATTACCGTTTACATACCGGTATGATT
>CAXSDW010000059.1:14431-22510 GCA_964236235.1 uncultured Chitinophagaceae bacterium | reverse complement strand
TCCCCTGGTGAAAAGATAATATGTCAGTTCACTCCTGCTTCTTTTTGCTCCATATAAATAAGCCGAAATACCCGCAAGAAATACAAAAACAGGAGCGCAATAATGCGTTATGAATCTTGTAAAAAATAAAAATACGTTGGTCTTGGAAAGGTCTGTTGGATCATATAAAAAAGCATCGTAGTGAAAGTAATCACGCACATGATCAAGAGCCATTATAATCATTACGACGCCTCTCAAAAGATCTATTGATTCAATGCGTTTGCGTTTAATTACAGATGAAGATGTGGCGCCAGTGTATTTATGCGTGGATGAAATAGTCGTATTCAAACCTTAATTTTTATTGATAAATAATGATTACAAAATTGCAATCAACATTCTTATTTGGGAATCCAGGAAGAAGAAAAATCAGTCTTTCTGTATCACTTGCAGCAGTAATTTTAAATCATTTATTTCTGTATAATAAGAGTGTCAAACTCAAAAAAATTCCTGGCTTGAAAATCAAATCTATTATATCGTGTGTAGTCTTATAAAGTACATCACAGCACATTATACAAGCGCAATACACTCCACCGAAATTAAGATGCCTGCAGGAAAAGGCATTACCTGGGGAGTACTTCGGGCAGGAGCATTTTCTGGGAAAATTTCTCCATAAACTTTATTCAATATACTAAAGTCGTTCCCTGAAACCATAAACACAGTTGTTTTAACAATTTTATCCATACTACTTCCGAGTTCTTTAAGAATTGTTTTTATGTTCGTAAAAGACTGCATTGCTTGCTCCTCAAAACTATTAGATAATTTTCCTGTATCCGGATTAAAGCCGGCAGTACCGGAAATAAATATAAAGTTATTAGCAATAACTGCTTGCGGAAATACTTCCGACATTCTCGGCACTTTTAAGGTGTTAAAATTTTTTCTATCTGTCATTCTTATTTTTTTATAAACAATGATAAAAGAGTGTTCAAACAGTAGCCTGCAACCGGTTAATTGTAAATATGCGCTATTCATTTAGTGATAAAGAATAGCCGTTTTGTTTTTCATTCTTCATTAATGCCGACTTATAGACTAAGTTAATCCATCATGCCATCAAAATTAAGCTGATCGGTAGTTTTTTTGCTTTTATATTTCCATTCAGTGATAGATGAAGGAGGTCAGATTTGTAAATCCACCTGGTAAGCATCATGGCTTACAACTCCCGGGAGTTTCTTACAATAACATTTTTATACAAGCAATTTTCCCTGATGAGTAATGATTACAAAATTGCTGTGAGTATTGATATTTTACAACAGCGGTATTCCCTGTTTTATTTTGAAAGATTCCGTGTTTTATAATTTATGAAAGACAACCTATTTAAGGTTCTGATTGATGAAGTTTAACTGACCCACAAAAGTCTGCTGATGAATTTTACCGTTTTTTATAATAAAAGTATCGGAACCAAGAGGAACGTTCAGGCTTGGTGTTTCGGCATGCCACACTATATATACCAAATCATCGGTGGCTACTACTTTGTCTAATACAAGATTTGACGTTTGTTGTGGAAAGTGCTTGTTTAAACCAACAAAAAAAGCTTTTATTTCTTTGGGGCCTGAGTAAGTTGAAGCCTGGGTTACCAGGACAGATTCATGTGCGTAGTCAGATAGCAAAGCCTCAAGATTGTTATCCAGAAAGGATTTTAAATGATGCATTACCACTTCTTTTGAACTTTCATCAACGGTAGCTTCTTTAGTTCTATCTATCGCTTGCTCTTTAAGTTGAGTATCTTGTTCTACAAAAATTACCTGATCTTTCATACCGCTATTTTTAATTTATTTATTTTTTTGCTTATCCACTTTTATAGTATCACCATCTGCAACAAAATAGTTGAAGCTGTAATAACATCTGGTGTGGCAGGGATGTTGAATGATTGGTATAGCTAAGCGTTTAATACTTAGCTATACCAATTACTTTTGATCAGGCCAATACAGCATCATTTAATACGATTGCCACATCGTATTGTTCAACACGGAGCGTTTCAGCAATTACACCATATTGTGCAGGAATATTCTTTGCAAGTTCTGAAGTCCAAAATGCTGCCCTGGCGCTTTTTGTTTCAAAGATGTAAAATCCGCTAAGGGCTCCTGTACCTTCTTCTGCTATATAATATTTTTGAATAAGGCCAGGTACATTTCTGAAATCTTCCAGGTTTTGCTTACAAACATTCAATAATAGTTCAGCACTAAATGTTGATTTAAATTTTACCGATAATACGGCTTCTGCATTTTTCATTTTTATTTATTTTAGTTTATTATACGCAGCAAATGTAGAACCCGAAAGGGGCAAGACAGTAGTCTAAAAAGCCGGATAAATAGGCTGAAAAGGTTTAATCTTTGATATGAACCATTTTCGAAAACTTTTGCCTGTATTGAAGTGGAGTGAGATGGTTTTTTTGTTTAAAAACCCTGATAAAATGCGAGGTATCTTCAAATCCGCACTCAAAAGATACCTGGTTAATATTTACATCTGATGTCACCACTTTATGCCGTGCCATATCCAGCTTTTTTTGCAAAAGCCAGGCCGCAGGCGTGGTATCATAATATTGTTTAAAGCACTTTTTAAAGGTGGAAAGGCTCATGTGACATAATAAAGCATAATCTTCAAGCTTTAGATTATAGCCAAAATTTTCTTCCATCACCCTGCTCATATGATATTGCTGATTTTGGCACAGGGAAATAAAATAATCAGTTAATTCCTTGTGTTTGTTATTTGAGAAAAGGCTTAAAAGCAATTCTTCAAATTTAAGTATCAGAAGCTGTTCATTTGGTTTTTCTGATAATGATAAATAGGATTGAACCGACTTATAATAGCTTTCTAACAACTCATCTTTATGTATGCGCAAGACTGAATCCTGTTGGGAAAGAATTTTTTGAGAACCAGCACATAAACCAGTATTTCTCTTTAAAAATTCTTTAATAAAATCGTCAGGAATAAATATAAAAATGGCACAAAATTCATCATCAAAAAACTGGTGCGTCAGGTTGGCTCCCTTTTTTATAAAAATGATATCGCCTTCATTTACTTCATAGGAATGGTAAATTGACTTCCATGCTTTTTTCCCGGAACTTATAAATGCGAAGTAGTTATTGTTTGACCAGATACCAAATTTTGTTTCTTCTCTCATACAAGTATATTCTGCAAACAATAGTTCACTTACTTCCATCTTATTAAATAAGTTACTGTCTTTTATGGCTGAATAAAGATTTATCATTTTTTGTATTTCTTACGCAAATTTGTAATTAAAGGTTGCTGTTTATTCTGCCAGCTATTTATACACAAATCCCGAATGCTGATATTTTTTTTCTTTTGTCATTGAATATTGCACCTGGCTTTAAGCCAGATTTTAAGAGACCCGTTATCACAAAATTACGATGGCAATTTTTATTTGATGTTCTAAGTCTGACACAATTAAGAAACCTATTCTACAAATTAGATCGTTCAATCATCAGGGTTTCATTTGCGGTTACTATAATGGTAGCTTATTAAGAAAGAAATAAAGACCCCCCTGAAAAGCAAATAATAAAACTCTTATCGTTACATAGACTAAACTTTATAGAAAATTAATAAGCAAGAGTGGCAATAAGGCCCGTCTTTCCTCACCTGCTTAATAAAAAAGATAAAACTGTGTAGAAGTAATTGAAGAATTGTCAATGTGATTCTTAGTTATTTAATACTTTTGATGCATCAAATTTTTGCGTATAAGGTCTCTTAAGTCTATATATTCAATATTCTATAAAACCCGTTCCCAATTTACCGCTTAACCAATTTAGTGCTGATCCTTTAATTCTGTCTTTTACATTATAATTATCAGTTAACCATGAGCCAAACTTACAATTCTAAACTGCAAAAAATGCGGTATGTTATAAAATTATACACGGCATTTTTGATTTTAATTTTCTTTCTTCTTAACTCAACTTCGGCTCATTCACAAATTATAACTAATGTAAGTGCTACATCAGGCAATAGCTATACTCTGGGTAAATTAGTTGCAGGCACTACAGTTTATTCTGACCGTACATACGAGGCTACATCTGTACCTGCTTCTTTGAATAATGCAACTTTTATTAAAACCCCTAATGATGATAAAGCCAGCAAGGCAACAGCGTTACTCTCCTTTACGCTAACTCAAAATGCTACAGTTTATGTGGCCTATGACCCACGTGCTACGGCCTTACCAGCCTGGTTAAGCAGTTGGCAAAAACTTGCATCTCAACTGGGCATAAACGACCCTAATATTAGTAACCTTGTGTTATACAGTAAAAATTTTGTAGCGGGCAAAGTAACCTTAGGGGGTAATTTAGCAAGTCCTGCCGCTGGTGCTTTAAACATGTATCTTGTAATAGCATTAGCGCAAACCCAGTACAATCTATCTGTCACTATTCATGGTAATGGTACGGTAACTAAAAATCCAAATCAGGCTTCTTACACAAGTGGAACCAGTGTAAGCTTGACTGCAAAACCTGCTACCGGGGCTCATTTCACAGGCTGGAGTGGTGCTGCAAGCGGTACATTAAATCCCTTAACGATTACAATGGATGCAAATAAATCAGTTACAGCTACTTTTGCAGCAAGCTCATCTCAGCCATCAATAATTACGCATCCTGTAAGCATTTATGATAATGATGTATCAGGCGGCCCGGCTGGTATAAGCCGTAAGGTTACTGTAAAAAATACGGGTACGGCTGTGCTATCTTTATCATCGGTTAATATTACAGGTACTAATACAAACCAGTTTGTATTAAGTGGATTACCAGGCTTTCCAAAGAATATTAACGCAGGAGATTCAGTCTCTTTTTCCGTAGCTTTTAACCCTACCTCTACCGGCCTGAAAACTGCGTCAATTAATATAAAGAGCAATGATCCGGCAAAGCCTTCAATAGCTATACCTCTGAGAGCATTGGGAACTTCCGGATTAGGCGGAGCAAATGAACCTTCATTACAGGCAATATTAAATCTGCTGCAAATTCAGGCAAATGCAGGAGACGATGATATTGCCACAGCAGTTATAAATAGTAATACTACACTACAAAAAGCTCCTCTTTTAGGTGATGAGGTGAGTATACAGCAATTTCAAAAAGCAGGCGTGGGAAATGTTACTATTACGCCTTTGGCAGTATTTGGCCCCACAACTAATAGTACCGTTGTAGGAATGGGCTGGTATAGATCAGGCAACGCATCATCAACATCAGAAATGTTTTCTGTTTCCAATAACCCTGTTTCCAATGGCCAGACTGTGAACGTAAACTTTACAGGAACACTCTCTTTTGACCCAGGTTCTAATGCCTTTGGATTCTATTCCCGCTGGCCTTACTTTAATAACAGGCATTTGTATAGCGAAGACAGTTTAAATACTTTCGCAGGAAGTGTTCCGCATCATGTAAGAGTGTATCCTTATAAAAAGAATGGCACATCAATTCCAAATTCTTATCTCGTTGCCTTTGAGGAAACTACTTCCAAATTAGATTACCAGGATATAATCTTCCTTGTTAATAATGTAAAGAAGTCTATGGTAAACAGTGCAACGTTAAATGCAGTGAAAGTATACAGTGGTAAAAAGTCTGCGGCTGATACCGGTATCACATTCCAAAACCTTGCAGTGGCTGCTGATAAAAATAATGTATCAGTATACGAATTTCAAAAGCCGGAAATATTTCCTAATCCATTGCATGATAATTTTACCCTTAAGTTTCCGAAGAGATACCGGGGCATTTACCACATACAACTTATGGATATAACTGGAAGGAAATATGACCTTGGAGAGACAAAATTAAACACCGGAGTTTCCCTTTTGAACATAAATATCTCAAAGCTTTCGCTTAAGCCGGGACTGTATTTTTTAAGAATTAATTCTACCGCTGATAATGCTGATTTGCTTAAAGTAGTGATACAATAATATACCCGATAAAATGAATCAGGCAAAGAGATAGCTGGATAAATTGACTTCTTTACTCAACAAAATTTAACTCCATTGGCGAATAAAGCAAAATACAAGAAAGATATTTGATGAATACCGGAGGGTATAAAAGCATTTAAAAGAGCAACCGTTAATTTTGACTACTTAAACTTACAACTGCCCTCCCCATCCCCATTGTAAAAATGCCGGGAAGGCTTGCCCCCATGTAGGTACATCGTGCTTGCCATCTTTTATTTCAAGGTATTTTATGTCCTTTTCTTTATCGTATCCTTTCAATACTAATTCATAAATAAGGCTTATGGTATCATCAATGGCATCAATCACACCGTTGTTATTTCTATCTGCAGCTTCGTCAAGAGTCCCGGTTTCAAAAAAGAATTTAAGCCACGGATAAAAGCCACCATTTCTAATTTGCTGGTGCATTATTCTATGCTTGTCTTCATCAAATAAATCATCATCCTGGTTTACAGTGCGCCACCAAAATGAACCACTGAACAGCCCGGCTTTAGTAAACTCCTCCGGATTATTCCACACAATATCCAGGGCGCTTAGCGCACCTAAAGAAAATCCGCAAAATGATTTTTCTTTAAAAGAAGCAACTAAACAAGTAGCCCTTATAAAAGGTAATAATTCACTAAAAATGAATTTATGATAATCTCCTGCTTTGGTGCCTCTTCCTTTATAGTCAAGCGTTGCAGCTGTGCCGTATTCATTTTTTCTATCTTCACCACAATAAATACCTGCACATAAAAGCGGCTGTATTTTTCCTGTAGAATATAATCCGTTTAAAATATTTTCGAAATTCATTGTTGGCAAATCCTGCCCGTCATTTATTAAAAGCAGGCTCATCTCTTTAGCATCTTCAACGTTTGTTGGCAGGTAAAAATCAACTTTTACTTCCCTGTTGAGATATATAGAAGAAATCACATGGTTTTCCATCACGATAATGCTCTCAATATCCTCTTGCATAAGCTTCAAAAATAAGATAAAAGAACAAAAGTGATTATAATGATAACCATCTATAACTTTGTTACAAAGCTGTTCACAAAGTATAAAAATCAATATATCATCATTCAAATCTTAAAACATAATTTGTTTTATTGAACGTGAAAAAATACTTTTGATTTACCTTCCGGCGATATCATTTATTTAATCCATAACAAACACGACCATGAAAAAGATCGGCATATTATTCGGTAAAGAAAGAAGTTTTCCTGATGCTTTTATAGCAAGAATAAACAGTAAAAATATTGACGGAATATTTGCTGAGCCTGTATTGATTAATAAAGTACAGCAGGGAGAAAACAGTGGTTATGCTGTTATCATTGATCGCATTTCACAGGATGTTCCCTTTTACCGGGCCTATTTAAAAAATGCGGCTTTGTGCGGTACAGCAGTTATAAATAACCCGTTTTGGTGGAGCGCCGATGAGAAGTTTTTTAATAATTGTCTTGCTACAAAGATTGATGTTCCTGTTCCTAAAACAGTGATACTTCCGTCTTATGCTTTGCCACCGGATACCAGCTATCAATCTTTTTCAAATCTCGCTTATCCGTTAAACTGGGATGCAATATTTACCTACATTGGCTTTCCTGCTTACATGAAGCCTTTTGCCGGCGGGGGTTGGAAGAACGTTTATAAAGTAACTGATACGGATGATCTCTTTGCAAAACATGCTGAAACAGGTGAGCTGGTTATGTTGCTGCAGGAAGAAATTATATTTGATGAATATTATCGCTGCTATTGCATTGGCGGTAAACATGTACGTATAATGCCTTACGAGCCACGTAATCCTCATCACTTAAGATATTCTGCAAACTTTACGCCTGATGCAGAACGCTATGCTTTAATGGAAGATATTGTGCTTAAGATAAATAAGTACCTCGGCTATGATTTTAATACTGTAGAACTTGCTTTACGTGACGGTGTTCCATATGCTATTGATTTCTGCAATCCTGCGCCGGATGCGGAGTTGACAAGTGTTGGCCAGGAGAATTTTGATTGGGTTGTAGAAACTTCCGCCGGTTATGCCATTGAAAAAGCACTTGCACATGAAGATGAAACAGATAATTTAACCTGGGGAGAATATGTAAAGAAGAGTTGCATGAAAGAGAAACTATATTAATGCAGGA
>CAXSDW010000059.1:0-14331 GCA_964236235.1 uncultured Chitinophagaceae bacterium | reverse complement strand
ACGCTTGGCATTGAAGAAGAATACATGGTGATTGATCCGCAAAGCCGTGAATTAAAAAGCCATGAGCAAAAAATAGTTCATGAAGGACAAAAAATAATTAAAGACAAAGTGAAGGCAGAAATGCACCAGGCCGTGGTGGAAGTGGGCACTGATATTTGCCAAAATATTGATGAAGCTTTCGTAGATGTTGCTACACTTAGAAAAACAATAAGCGGCATTGCCGAAAGTCTTGGTTATACAATGGGCTCGTCAGGCACACATCCTTTCAGCCATTGGGAAAGCCAGCATATTACAAATCATGCACGCTATAGTGAAATTGTAAATGAATTGCAGGAAGCTGCAAGAAGCAATCTCATATTCGGGCTGCATGTACATGTGGGTATGGAAACCCGTGAAATGGCCATGCACATTGCTAATTCTGCCCGCTATTTTTTACCGCACATTTATGCGCTCAGCACTAACTCTCCATTTTGGGAAGGCCGGATTACCGGGTATAAATCTTTTCGCACAAAAGTATTTGATAAATTTCCACGAACAGGAATTCCCGATTATTTTGACAGTATAGAAGCGTATGATAATTATATTAAACTGCTGGTAAAAACCAATTGTATTGATAACGCAAAAAAAATATGGTGGGATCTTCGTGTGCATCCATTTTTTAATACGGTTGAATTCAGGATTTGTGATGTGCCTTTAACAGTACATGAAACCATTACCATCGCTGCACTTTTCCAGGGGATTTGTGCAAAGTTGTATAAGCTCCGCTGCGAAAATCTGAATTTTATGATGTATCCTCGTATCTTAATAAATGAAAACAAATGGCGAGCAGGCCGCTATGGCATTGATGGAAGCATGATTGATTTTGGCAAAGAAAAAGAAGTAAATACAAGAGTGCTTATTTATGAACTGCTTGATTTTATTGATGATGTAGTAACACCTTTAGGCAGCAGGCACGCCATTGGCCATGTGCATAAAATATTAGAAGGCGGTACCGGCGCAGACAGGCAACTAAAAGTTTTTGAAGCCAATAAAAATCTTACTGAAGTTGTTGATTATATCAGGTCACAGTTTTTGGATGGGTTGTAAACAAAAGTATTATAAATCGTATTTATCTTCTACATCTTCTGTACTATTTGTAAAAGGTTGCCGCAGGTATCCTCAAATACAGCAACAGTTACAGGCCCCATTTGTGTTGGTTTTGTCTTGAATATTACACCGGCTTTTTCCAGTCGTTCATATTCTTTTTTAGCATTCTCAACTCCAAAAACTGTTACAGGAATTCCGGCTTTAAAAAGAGCTTTCTGATAAACTTTTGAAGGCTCAAAATTCATCGGCTCAAGAAGCAATTCCACATCACCGGCATCTTCTTGTGACACAACTGTTAACCATTTGAATTCGCCCATTGGTATCTCCGTCTTCTTTTTAAATCCTAAAACTTCTGTATAAAATTTCAACGCCTTGTCCTGGTCATCTACCATTATACTGCTTATAATAATTTTCATATTTACTGATTTGTAATCAGAATTTTTCTAAATAATCTTTTAGAGATGTTCCAACAATATGTGTCCATCCTGCAGCAAAACTTTCTTTCGCAAAATCAGGATTGTTCATTGCAAAAGTTTCCAGGCCTTCATGGGTTAACTTTAATTTTGTTTTATCACCTTCTGCAAATAATTCAAACGTTACTAATGAGTTGCCCTCATAACCGTCGTAGCGCCAACTGTAGACAAGTTTTTTCCCAGGATTTATTTCTGTTATCCGGCATAAATGCAAATATTTTCTGTTCTCATCGCCTGCTTCAAACTCAAATTCAAAGCCTGCTTCAGGCTTAAATGCCGGGATATCAAAATACCATTGTTTCATTTGATCCTTGTCAGTAATGGCTTTCCAAACTTTTTCGATAGGCGCATTATAAGTGCGTTCAATTACAAATGGTTCACTTTTCATTTTTTTATTAGTTAGTTTAATTAATCATAAATACGGTTACTTTTTATATTTTTTCTTCGAAACATCAGGTTTATTTTTTCTTTCGTTTATTGTTTTTTTAGATTTTTTTATTGATTTCGTTTCTGCAGTTGTTGAGGATTCTTTGCTGAGAAAAATTTCAAGTGCATCTAATTTTTTTGTCCAGAAAACTTTGTATTGTTCTACCCAATTAGCTACTTCATTTAACTTTTTAAGATTTGCTTCACAGTATCTTTCCCTGCCTTGCTGTTTAATAACAAGAAGCCCGCATTCAGTAAGTATTTTTATATGTTTGGAAATTGCCGGGCGGCTTACCGTAAAATTTTCTGCAACGGAATTAAGGTTTAATGACTCGTGTGCAATCATGTTAATTATCTTTCTTCTTGTGGGATCCGCTATTGCCTGAAAAACATCTCTTCTCATAATTATATTGTTATGTAACCATTCGGTTGCAAACCTATATAAAACCATTCGGTTACACAATTTTTGTTTGCGGAATTTTTTAAATAATATCAAGTTTAAATTAATGCAGAGATTGTGGTCGCAACATAGATTAAGGAAATGATTGTCATGTGCACATTAGATACGTTGAATTCTATCGAATGCAAAACGCAGGTACTGCCTTAATATTGATATGAAGATTTTATTTCTTTTGTATCTTTGCTGTCATGAATTTCAGCCACAAAAAAAAAGTAAGAGTTGCCATTCTGGATTTGTATGAAGGTGTTGTAAACCAGGGCATGCGCTGTATCCGGGAGATACTTAAGCAGTATGGTAAAATTAATAATCTTGATCTGACATGGGATGAATTTGATGTTCGTTTAAAAAATGAAGTACCCGATTTATCCTACGATATTTTTATAAGTACCGGCGGCCCCGGCAGCCCGCTGGATACTGAAGGCAGTGAATGGGAGAGGGCGTATTTTAAATGGCTTGAAGAAGTAGAAAAATGGAATGCAGATGAAACTAATCTTACCAAAAAATATGCATTCTTTATTTGCCATTCTTTTCAATTGGTATGCAGGCATTGGAAGCTGGCAAATGTTTCCAAAAGAAAGTCTACGGCCTTTGGTGTGTTCCCGGTTCACTTGTTAGAAGATGGAAAAAATGAACCTGTGTTTGATGGAATGAACGATCCCTTTTATGCAGTTGACAGCCGTGACTGGCAGGTGATTGAGCCGCAAATGACTATTCTATACAAAGGCGCAAAAATTTTAGCTATAGAAAAAGACAGGCCGCATGTTCCGTTTGAAAGAGCAATAATGGCCATCCGTTTTAGTGAATATTTTGTTGGCACCCAATTTCATCCGGAGGCTGATGCAATTGGCATGAGCATGTATTTGCAAACTGAGGAAAAAAAGAAAACAGTGGTTGAAAATCATGGACTGGAAAAGTGGGAATCAATGATTAAGCATTTGAATGATCCCGAAAAAATCATGTGGACATATTCTCATATTATCCCTAATTTTTTGAATCTTGCTGTAAATACATTCGAGCTTTCAGAAGTATAGTGAATGTTGATTTTTCTTCAATAATTATATCTGCTTAGGGTTTTGCTTAAGTAAAAAGTGATTTGCCCGTTGATCATTTAAGAGTATTTTTATTGCATAATAACTTTAAGATGATTAAAGAACTTCGTGAGCAATTCAACCAAAAATTTACTGAAGAGAAGTACCAGGATTTTTTGAAAGATCTTGATAGTAAACATCCGGGAGATATTGTTTTTAGAATTGCAGAAACACCCATTTTTATTCCTAAAGATTTTACCAGTAAAATGATTGATGCCTGTGAAGCAATCGTTGATGTAATAACGGATAAAAATTTTAAAACGCTTACTGAACGGGCAATACCAAAGGGAGAAACAGTGGCTAATGAAAATGCACACACTCATTTTATTGCATTTGATTTTGGTATTTGCGAAAACGAAAATGATGATCTAGAGCCGCAGTTAATAGAGATGCAGGGCTTTCCTACGCTATTTGGTTTTCAAATATATTATCCGCAAATTGTAGAAAAACATTTTGATATTCCTGCAGGTTTTACCAACTATCTCGGAGGTTACGATAGTGCCTCATACACTGATCTTTTAAAAGAAATTATTATTGGAAAACATGATGTTGAAAATGTGGTATTGCTTGAAATAAATCCACATGAACAAAAGACAAGGATTGATTTTTATTGCACTCAGGATTATCTTAAGATACCAATTGTTTCCCTCACTGATATTATAGAGGAGGAAAAAAAATTATACTATGTAGATAATGGAAAGAGAATAGAAATAAAAAGAATTTATAACCGGGTAATTTTTGACGAGTTGCATCAACAAAAAGAAAGGCTCGGAAATATTGTTGATATAACCGCTGATTTTGATGTAGAATGGATACCGCATCCCAACTGGTTTTATCGCATTAGTAAATACACTTTGCCTTTTATAAAAAGCCCTTATGTGCCTGAAACGTTTTTTTTAAATGAGGTAAAACAGTTGCCCGCTGATCTTGAAAATTTTGTTTTAAAACCGCTATTTTCTTTTGCAGGCCAGGGAGTGATTATTGATGTAACAAAAGAAGATATTGATAAAGTAAAAGATCCTGAAAACTGGATATTGCAGCGCAAAGTGAAATACGCAGATATAATACAAACTCCCGATACACCGGCCAAGGCCGAGATACGTATCTTTTATTTTTGGAAGGATGGATGGCAAAGACCTATTGCTGTAAATAATCTTGCTCGCCTAAGCAAAGGTAAAATGATAGGCGTTCGCTACAACATGGATAAAGACTGGGTAGGAGCAAGTGTAGCTTATTTTGAAGAATAGGTTTATAAATATTCTTATGAAAAAAATATACTCTCTTATCATTTTTATCCTCGGCCTTAATGTTGCTTATGCGCAAGATGAAGAAATTGAAACTGACAGGCCAGGTGAATCTCAAAGTGCTTCAATAGTTAAGCAACATTCCATGCAGATTGAGCAAGGTTTTCAAGTGCAGAAAGATACCGGAGTTTCTATAACAGAGAGTAATTCATTATTTAGATATGGCATTTCAAAAAACATAGAACTAAGGCTGGAAGCGGATATTATGCATTCGCCTTCTACAAAGTCATCGCCATCTGCAACTGAATTGCAACCTGTTGAAATAGGAACAAAAGTTGAATTATGCGATCAAAAAAAATGGTTGCCGAAAACTGCTTTGCTGGTACAAGTTGGCCTTCCGTTTTTGGCATCATCATCATTTAAAAATTTTAACTTAATACCAAAATTGAGGCTGTCTTTTGAAAACGATCTTTCAAAAATAATATCGTGGAATTATAATGCCGGCGCAGAATGGGATGGTGAAACTTCTGATCCGGAATACATTTATACTTTTTCAAACGTAATTGATTTTAGCAAAAAAGTATCAGGCTTTGTTGAAGTATTCGGGTCAGCAAAAGATCATGAATTGCCTCAGCAAAATATAGATGCAGGCTTATTATTGCTCATTAACAAAAACCTTAAAATTGATATTTCATCCGGAGCCGGAATTTCGAAATCTGCACCGGATTGGGCAATTGGTATCGGCGCTTCTTTAAGATTCTAATTGAGAAAAAAATCATTACTTACAGCAATTTTTCTTTACAAATAAAAATTTAAAGAGCTTAATAATCGAAGACATTATTGTTTTCATGCTCACATCAATTTACAAACCCCCATTGCACACCCACTCTAAAAATCAAGCCGGGTGTAGGATAATCGGGTGCAGCAAAGTTATTATTTGTAAATCCAAAACCGTTTGAAAAGTTTATTGTGTTTAAATTTTCAAGTCTTATAAGACCTGTAAATGATTTTATTCTAAAGTGAAAAAATGCTGAAAGGTCAGGCCGGTTTTTTATAGTAACAGAATCCTGCGGAAAAAATTGACCCATAACAGGCGAATAATTATAAGCCTTGTAAGGAGTATGATACCAGCCCTCAAGGCCTGCACTTAAATTCAGATTTTTAAAAAACACACCTTCATAAGCTAAACGCTGGCGTGTATAAAACAACGGAACTCTTACCGGCGATGATGCATCTGTTTGCTGTTGTATAATTACATCACTGTACAAATTAAAACGCCTGTTTATTTTGAATTTTTTTGATGCCTGCGCCTGTGTAATATTAATAAGCTTTGAGTATTGATCTGTTTGATAATAATTTTTAAAATAGGTATAATTGGTCATCGAAATATTGCGAAACCATAAAGTAAAAAAAGGATTTTTTGCAGCTGCAGATAATACTGTGATGTTTTCCTTTTTTGTGTTGAGGTGATCTTTAAAGTTAAAAGAAGAAAGGTCTTCAAATATAAAAGAAGGCGACCTGTTTACATTTTGAAAAGAGACTTCTATATCACCAAGCTTTCTGCCTAATGTACGTGCAAGTGAGGCGAATGCTGAGTAATCGCCGGCATTTAAGCCTGTGGCAAAAAATTCACCTTTGGCAATAGCGTCCCACTTTCTATTGCGTGTTTTGTTCCTGTATTCTCCATGTAATACAACATTATAAAAGTTTTTACTTCTTGTTGAAAATGTACCTGTCATGTTCTCTATTCTTGCACCAGCTTCAATAAACTGGGCAGGATTTTTTGTTTCAGGAAACTGCCTTATAACAAAATCATTGGTTATTACTTTCCATTTATCTGTTACAAAAAGAGAAAGCCCGTTAGTTGGGTTTAAGGTTGTATCATACCAGTTTTTAAATACTGCAGAATCAGATTTTGCATCAGTGATGCTGCTCAGCGTGTCTTTAAACTGGTAAGAAAATTCTGAATAATTAAGCGTATGCTGAAAACGAAGTTTGGGATAAAACAGATATTCTTTGGTACTGTCATTTATTTCTATAGAATCCTTCTTTCCAAAGTCGTAGCTCTGCCTGAAAAAAAACGTAAACTCTTTATAAATATTACCCGTTAAAATTTTTGTAGAAAATACATTAAAACCGTATGAAGCATCTCCGCCCAGGTTAACAGGAATAGTAAAACGATATTTATGATGCGGATCTTTTAAAAGACTGTCGTTGACAATTCCGCCATTTTCGGAAGCAGTAAGTTTATTGCCCATCAATTCAAAGTAGGCCGAGTACCTTTTTTTTATTCCCTGGTAATTACTAAACAGCCTGTAATTATTATGATTGGTGTTTTGCGTTTTAAAAAAACCCGGCGCAGAAATTAACCTGTATTCAAAACCAAAGTTCCAGTTAGGCTTTATATTTTGTGTATGTAATATTTTTACTACCTGCTCTTTACCTGATGCTAATAAATAAGTAAGCTGTGTAAAAGGCCTTGTTGTTTTAAAAAATCTTGTTCCTTCTAAAGTATACCTGTATGCATCATAAGCATGAAAACCGGCGTCCCATCCGGCCTTCAGAATTGGGGTAAACAAGATCGGATAAGAAGCGCTGCCATTATTGCCCAATGTAATATAATTAGCAGGCACTGAAAAAAACCTGTTGAAATCCTGTAAAGAAGAATCAAGCCTGTTGGCTTTTAATGAATCAAGAAAGCGAAATGAAATGGTAATAGAATCTGCAAGATCATTTCTGTGTTCAAAGCCCATCGTAGTATCTGAGCCGGAACCTGATCCTGATGGCCTTGAGCTTCCTATGCCGCCCACTCTTCCTTTTACCTTGTTTAATAAACCACCTTGCCCGTACGAGACAATAGATAATACTAATAACGATGTTATGATTATACATCGCCTGCTTATCAAGAAATAAATATTGTGATTACTGTTCATCTTTCAATACTGCTAAATCTGCGCTACCAGTTCTTTAAACACATAAGTTAGTTTAGGTTCGGCTTCACTGGCGGCTTGTAACACTTCTTCATGAGTGATAACATTAAGCTCTTCACGTATGCCCATATCAGTAATTACACTTAATGCAAACACCGGCAAACCCATGTGTACTGCGGCTATTACTTCCTGCACAGTGCTCATGCCTACTGCATCTCCGCCCAAAATATTAAGCATTTTATATTCAGCTCTTGTTTCAAAAGAAGGGCCGGCAACCCCCACGTACACGCCTTCTTTTATATCAATATTTTTGCCTGCGGCAATAAGTTTAGCTTTATCAATTAAATGTTTTTTATAAGGCTCACTCATGTCAGGAAAACGCGGACCAAAATCATCATCATTTTTTCCTAACAACGGGTTTATGGTAAACATGCTTATGTGATCTTTTATGATCATAAGATCACCTACTTTAAATGATGTGTTGATTCCCCCGGCTGCATTGCTGATTAACAAAGTTTGTATACCTAAATATTTAAGTACTCTCACAGGAAACACAACTTCATTAGTTGTATAACCTTCATAATAATGAAAGCGGCCTGCCATGGCAACTACTTTTTTTCCATACATTTCTCCGAAGATCAATTTGCCATCATGACCTTGAACAGTGCTTACTGGAAAGTGTGGAATAGCATCATATGAAATCTCAGCTTCTATAATCATCTCTTTTGTAAAGCTGCCAAGGCCGCTGCCTAATATAATTGCTATGGATGGTTTTATAGAATAGATACTTTGTATATATTCAACCGCCTCCAATATTTTCTTTATCATATTACACAAAAGTTGCGGCTAAGTTAAGTCAAGATATTGTTAGCGAGATGATAAAGCACATGTTGACATTTTCATTTTTTAATAAATATAAAAATTGTATTTTATTAGAAATGCCGGATCAAAATTTAATTCACTTTTACTAATTTGCTTATACCTTCGTCAAAATTATTTTATTATGAATCTCCATGAATACCAGGCCAAGGAAGTATTAAAAAGATTTAATGTGCCTGTTCAGGAAGGCATAGTTTGCAGCAGCCCGTTACAAGCGGAAGAAGCCTACAGGCAAATACATTCTTTATACGAGAGTAAGTACGCCGTGGTAAAGGCGCAAATACATGCTGGTGGCCGCGGTAAAGGGAAAATTGCAGGTACAGAACAGCGTGGAGTGGCAGTAGGTAAAAGCGCTGAAGAAGTAAAAGCTATCGCACAAAATATTCTGGGAGGAACCCTTGTAACGTTACAAACCGGGCCTGCCGGAAAAGTGGTTCATAAAGTACTTGTAGCGCAGGATGTATATTACGACGGGCCAAAAGAAACGAAAGAATTTTATTTATCTGTATTAATGGATAGAAGCAAGGGAAGAAATGTAATTATTTACAGCACAGAAGGAGGGATGAATATTGAAGACGTAGCACACAATACACCTGAAAAGATATTTAAAGAATGGATCCATCCGTCAGGCGGGATCGCAGGTTTCCAGGCACGGAAGATTGCTTTTAATTTAGGACTTAGCGGTGAAGCTTTTAAAAACTGTGTAAAATTTGTAACCAATTTATACAACGCTTTTATTGGCCTTGATTGCAGTATGCTTGAGATAAATCCATTGTTTAAAACAAGTGATGATAAAATTATAGCGGTTGATTGTAAAATGAATATTGATGATAATTCTCTTCTTAGACATCCTGACCTGGCATCAATGAGAGACATTTCTGAAGAAGACCCAACAGAAGTGGAAGCTGATAAATACAATTTGAATTTTGTAAAATTAGATGGTAATGTTGGCTGTATGGTTAATGGCGCCGGCCTTGCAATGGCCACAATGGATATGATACAATTAAGCGGTGGCCAGCCTGCAAATTTTTTAGATGTTGGCGGTACTGCTAATGCACAAACCGTAGAAGCGGGCTTTAGAATTATTTTAAAAGACCCGAAAGTAAAAGCAATTCTTATAAATATTTTTGGTGGAATCGTGCGCTGCGACAGGGTTGCACAGGGAGTTATAGATGCTTATCAATCTATTGGTACCATTGATATTCCTATCATTGTAAGATTGCAAGGCACTAATGCAGAAGTTGCAAAAGAGCTTATTGATAAAAGCGGATTAAAAGTTCAATCTGCTATATTATTGAGTGAGGCAGCGGAGTTGGTGAATAAGGCGGTGGCGTAATAATAAAAATAGTTAGAAAATCAATCTCTAATTTATAAACTAAAAAACTTCTAAATGATTAAAGTTGGGCTACTATATTTTAGACATTACATACATCTCTGTCATAGTAGGGGTTGGGCTGCCACCTGCTTTTTCTAATGTGATGGCGAAAGCTTCTGCCTTACCAAAAGATTTCATTTTTTGAATTTTATAAACACCTTTGCTTGTTGATATCATACCTGCACTAACTGGCTTGGCATCTACAATTGCCCATAGCTGGTATTGTTTACCTGCAGGCGCTTGTGGCAAATAAGTTGGGTCCACATACACTTCACCTGTGTTCTTCATCCAAAAGATTTTTGCCAGCGCATCAGGCGCATGTGGTGTGCCCTTTAACACTACAGGCAAAGAATATCTATCCGTCATCACATTTAAATCTTTATTCATTGCTCCGGCAATTTGTTTCTGCTGATCTAATTCCTGCTGCACAGCGTCAGCTGCCTGCTTTTGATGAAGTAATTGCTCCTTCGTTAAATTTGCAGTTTGCTTTTGTTCTTCCAATTGCTGCTGAGTGAAGGCAATATTCTTCTTCTGCTCCTGCAGTTGTCTTATGACCAAATCTGATGCCTGCTTTTGCTGCGTTAGTTGGTAATTGGTGGCTTGTAAATCTGAATTAACTGATCTATACCTGTTGTAAAAAATATAGTTCATTATAAGGCTTCCAACCAATAAAATAAAACATGCAGCTGCAGTCCACTTTGCAAAAGAAGCTATTCTGTATACTTTAGCATTCTTACTATTTTCTGAAAAATCTTTTACAGCACTTTGCTGAGTTGATGCGAAACTTATCTTATCAAAAATTCTTTGTTTCAACGAAGCACCAGGTTCAACGGCGTTGGCTAAGGCATAACTTTCCACAGCATCCTGGATCTCATCAATCTCCTTTGCTACCTCCGGGTATTGTTGTATCCATTGCTGCACCTGCATATTCTCTTCATCAGAACAGAGTCCTGCAATGTAGAGTTCAAGTAAGCCGGATGATATGATGTCTTTTAATTCCAATTCTAATTTTGTAATAGTTTTCTTAATTCAATAATTGCTGTACGCATTCTTGTTTTTACGGTTCCTAATGGTATAGACAATTCTTTAGCAATCTCTTCCTGCGTAAAGCCTGAAAAATAAGCTAAATCTATAACCTGCTTTTGATCGTTTTTTAGGAGAGTAAGGTGTTTCCTGATGCCTAATGAATCAAAGCGTTCTGCAGCAGCGGATTTATCAATCAAATTATCTACGCTGTTTTCATTACTATGGATTTTGTTTTGCTTCTTATAGCCTTTGCTTCTAAGCGTATCTATGGTAAGGTTTCTTGTAATGTTCAGCATCCAGGTAAATAAACGTCCTTTGGTGCTGTCGTAATTACTAAAATTATTCCAGATTTTAATGAAGGTTTCCTGCAAAATATCTTCAGCTAATTCTTTATTCTCAACTATTTTAAAGATGATTCCATACAGCGCTGCTGCATAGTTTTCGTATAAATAATTAAATGCCGGCCCTTGTTTATTTTTTAATAAAAACACCAGTTCATCTTCGCTATATTTCTTTATTTGCAGCAAAAAAATTAGAATTAATTAAGAAAAATCCGGACGGCTTTTTGAAAATGATTTTTTTTAAACCAATACCATCGCAAACTTAAAACATTCTACATAGACAGCTTATTAATTTATAAACAAAACTTTCGTCGTAGCTTAAATTTGTGCTTTACGCTTCTAAAAGAAACAATATTGCCTGGTGAAATAAACATAAAACAAGTAAGAAAAGAAGATAATTACATTCTTGCTAAAATAATACGCGATGCACTTACCGAGTTTAAAGCAAACAAGCCCGGCACAGTCTTTTATGATGATACAACAGATAATTTGTTTGATGTTTTTCAGCAAAATAAATCCGGATATTTTGTGGCCTTATTTAATAATGAAGTTACAGGTGGCTGCGGCATTTATCCAACAGAAGGCTTGCCTGCGGATACTTGTGAGCTGGTGAAGCTTTATTTAATACCAGCTGTAAGAGGCAAAGGATTTGGAAAATTACTTATGGAGCTTTGCATTGATGAAGCCAGGAAGCAAGGCTATAAAAAAATGTATTTAGAAACGATGCCTGAGCTAACATCTGCTATTCCATTGTATAAAAAGTTTGGATTTACATACCTTAATAGTGCTATGGGAAATAGCGGCCACAATGGTTGTACTATCTGGATGATAAAAGAATTATAATGTTGATCAGGTTATTCCAAAGGCAAACATTCAACTTCATAAACAGGACTGAATAAATATATTTTACCCGTGGCTGGTTCTATGCATTTAAATCGTTTTTTTATTCTTTCTCCTTTTTTGAAAATTCTTCCGCCTTTTATTTTAAACAAGCTTCCCGGGCTTAGTTCTTCAATAAACAGTAACCCTTTTTTAGCATCATATTTTTTTAGAGATCTTGTTAAATTGATATCAGCACAACTGCTTGCTGCCGGGTCTTTCAATGTTTTCATTAATACATTTTCTATATCCGGCGGAAATATTTTTTGTTGTAAAAAACCTGACAATATTTTGCCATATTCATTTTTCCATTCAATGCCATGAGGCGCTATCCTGTGACCATATTTTTCATAAGCCAGCAAATGCCCAAGCTCATGCAATAAAGTAATTAAAAAGGAATATTTATTAAGATTTCCATTTACTGTAATGCGATGATTTTTATTAGAAATCTTATTGCGGTAATTTCCCAAAATAGTTGAACGCTCGCGGGTAATAGTAAGATGCACTTTATATTGCTGAAGCCAGGCAATCACTGATGCCAGGCTTCCTTCAGGTAAAAAAACACTAAGGCCGCTAAGCGGAGATTCTGTTTTAGACATTCTTCTTTGCTCTTGCAACCCGCATTAATGCTGCCACTTCAAAAGCTGTATATAAAATATATAAACCCATCGAGGCAAATAATGCAGGTTTATTAATGGCGGAAGTTTTTATAAAAACATATATCAAAACTGCTATCATACATACAAATAATTTTAGCAGCATAGCGCTGTACACACCACGTATAAATGCATTTGTATTGCTGGATTGTAAGCCTTTTTGTTGCATGTAAAACCCGGTGATACATAAAACAAAAAGTAAAAGGTTGGCTATTATTAAAAAATCCCTGTCGAAACCTTTGTTATCAAGAAATGTTTTAAAAATTAATATAAAAGAATTCAATGCAATAAATACCAATATTACCGGTAAAAATATTTTTCTGTTTGCGATCTTCATTTTCGTTTTGTGGTGGCTTTTATCAGCTTTAAAATAAATCCAATTATAATAAGCAAAGGTAATATCCACACAAGTAAAGGTATTTTTAAATTAAGCCATTGATCTGCTTTTAATCCAATAAATACGCCTATCCCGATGCCTGCTAAAAACTGGCTGCCCATACCGGCATATTGCATCAGGCTTACATTTCTTTTTTTTTCCGGTGGTTGAATCATCTTCTTCTTTTTCGTTTTCTTATGATTTTTGTTGGTGCTTCTTTATAAGACGCAGTATCACGTATGGCCGTATTGCCTTTTAAAACTTTTTCAATATTATCAATATATTGTTGCTTATAAACTAATGTTTGTTCGATAGAATCAGCCCTTACTTTTAGCTGGTAAAATTCATTAGCCTGCCTTACATCGCCAAAGCCGGGAATGTATAATTTGAGCGGCGTAAAAGCAATCAGCGCAACCGTTAACCCGACTAATACTACAAATAATGTACACAACGCAATGTATACACTTAACCTGCTAAGTTTAAAAGTCACCACTTCCTCAAACGTATCTTCATTCATAACTACAAGCCTGTACTTATTTTGCAGGCGTGTGAGAGTTGTATGGGCTTCTGGTTTTGGCAATAGACAATTTAAATTGTAAAAATATGATCCCTTAAAATTAGGCTAAATTGAAAATACAAAGGTGCGGTAAAACAGTGTTCATCAAGCATGCTGTTTTCCATAAACGTTAATTCATCTTACGGCTGATGTTGACACTTTTTTAAATTGTTTAATTGTTGGCTAACACAAAATTATATTGTTGTAATTCGCAAAATAAATATTCATTAAAATTAAAAGATCTAACCTTAAATTGTACAGGCTGTCTGAATAAATAAAAACAGAAATTAACCCGTTAGTCCCATTTCAAATTTAAAAAATCAGCAAAAGGTTCTTATATTGAATATCTGGAAAGAGAATTTGAAAAGGCATTGTTTATGCGTAGAGCCTAAGCAGGAAGTATAAAAGATTTGGCAGCAAAAGTGTGTGGAAGTATCTTTGCCCTCCCTTACAAAAAAATGCCGCGTTGGTCAAGGGGTTAAGACGCCTCCCTTTCACGGAGGAATCACGGGTTCGAATCCCGTACGTGGTACTTA
>CAXSDW010000058.1:0-22756 GCA_964236235.1 uncultured Chitinophagaceae bacterium | reverse complement strand
AGGCAACTGGATAAACAACGGAACATTTATTTCATCCACAAGCACGCTGTTGTTTAACGGTGCTTTAAAAACAATCTCAGGTAATAATACTTTCTATAAAACAACGGTTTCAGGAAGTTATACTATCCTAAACGATATTACATTCGAAAATTTTCTTACTATTACCAGCACAGGTTCTGCTTATGCCGGTAGCGCAATAAATATTATATTCAATGGAGATTTAAGTGTTTACGGATCCTGGACCATTTATGGAACAGTTACGTTTACCGGTACAAGACAACAAACCTTAACAGCAAGTAACGCCACTCTTTTTATTGTAACGGAAACCTTTAATGGTACCGTTCCTCCTGTACTTAATTCAACAACAGCTCCTCACTTCGGTAATATAAATATTAATAATACAGGTGGTGTAACCCCAAATGTAGGATGGACAGTAAATAATGCTTTTACAGTAGGACCCGGTGCTACATTTAACGGAGGTGCAAGTTCTCATACCATTTATGGTTCATTAACAAACAATGGCACTATTACAAGCAGCGGCACTTTGAGCTTTCTTCCGGCAACGGCTAAGACGATAAACCTTGGTAATAATTTTTCCAGTACCGGCAGAGTATATTTTGGAGGCGCTGGTGCTATAACTCTTGCGGGTACTCCTGTTTCTTTCAATAATCTAAATATTAATAATACAAATATTGCAGGTGTAACGCCATCATCAGACTGGAATGTTACAAAAGATTTGAAAGTGGTTAGTGGTTCAATTTTAAATGCAGCAAATTATACTTACCTGGTTGGCGGCAATGTTATAAACAGTGGTACAATTAATAGCGGTACATCTACCTTTATATTAAATGGCATCGGGATACAGGATATTCAAACCTCTTCACCTTTTAATAATCTCACTATAAATAAAACAGGAGGTACTGCTTTACTATTATCTAATGTAACCGTAAACAATACTTTGCAATTTATAAAAGGCAATATACAAACAGGCAATTATGTGCTCAGCTTACCGGCAGCAGCAACGCTTACAGGAGCAGCTCAAAATACCGGCTGGGTAAATGGTAATTTGCAAAAAAATATATCAACAGGCAGTAATGTTTCCAGGATCTTTCAAATAGGTGATTCAACTTATTATACACCTGCAACAGTATTGTTTGCAAGCGTTTCAGCAGGCGGTGATCTTACTGTAGCCAGTATTCCTGCAGAACATCCGCAAATCAATACTTCCGGCATAAACAGTAACCTTGATGTAAACCGTTACTGGACGTTAACCAATTCCGCCATTGCTTTTACTACAGCAGCCTGCACATTTAACTGGGTTTCATCTGATGTTGATGCAGGTGCAACAACGGCCAATTTTAGAACAGGCTTATTCAATGGTTCTTTATGGGGAATAACTTCCTCTGGTTCGCCTTTGCCCACCTCTATTCAGGCTACAGGCATAACTTCTTTCGGCTCTTTCGCAATTGGTGAAGCAGGTAACGTAACAACATGGACAGGTGCAGCCGCAACCTCCGATTGGTATGATGCAAATAACTGGTTTGGAGGTGTGCCTAATGCAACTTCGGAAACGGTTATACCAACCACAATAGGCGCAGGAAGGGTTTTCCCGATAGTGAACAGCGGAGTTGCAACGGTGGATAGTTTAACTATACAAACTGCCGCAACCTTCTCGGTAAATAATTCAACCCTCAAAATAAAAGGAACTATTACAAATAACGGAACATTTAATGCAGCAAATGGTACTATTGAGTTTAACGGCACAGGTATACAAACAATAACTGCTAACACTTTTGCCAACAATACTTTATTAAACCTGATTATAAGTAACAATGTTATTGTTGCAGGAGAAGATTCTATTACAGGTACGCTATCATTTGGCGCTGATAATAAAACGCTTACTACCGGCGGTTTTTTAACTTTAAGATCTACACAAACAGGTACGGCAAGAGTTGCAGATATTACTAATGGCGGCGTAAATTCAGGCAACGCAATCCTGGGTAATGTTAAGGTAGAAAGATTTTTAACCGCACAAAGAGCATGGAGATTTTTAACAGCGCCGATAAGTGCAACCGGCGCTCAAAGTATTAACGCATCATGGCAGGAAGGCCAAACTGCAGGTAATTTAATCCCGGGCTATGGCACACAAATAACCGGGGGAACTATAGCAAACGGCTTTGATCAAAGCCCTTCCAACAATGCATCTATGAAAAAATTTGATAACTCAACAAATTCATGGACGGCAATATCTTCAACAAATAATCCTGTAACCGATTCTGCCGGTTACATGCTTTTTGTACGCGGAGACAGAAGTATTAATTTGAGCCAGGGCGTTTCTGCAACACCTGTTAATACAGTTTTGCGTACAACCGGTCAGTTAAAAACAGGTACTCAAACATTTACTGTAGCAGCTAATAATTTTACAGTTATTGGAAATCCGTATGCCGCCCCGATAAACGTAAACCAAATTGCTAAATCTAACTCTGCTAACATACAGGATAACTTTTATTTGTGGGATCCAAAAATAACAGGCTCAAACGGAGTTGGTGGTTATGTAAATATCAGCTGGAATGGAAGTGCTTATGATATTACTCCTTCAACAGGAGGCAGCGGTTTAACGCAATATGTTCAATCAGGCTCGGCCTTTTTTGCCAGGTCTTTGAACAACACATCCGCCGGAACGCTGGTGATAAAAGAAACAGACAAATCATCTGTAAGTGTAAATGTGAACCGTCCGCTTAGTAATACAAGCACAAAGATAAAAACGAATTTGTATGCAATAAATGCTGATGGAACAATATCATTAGTTGACGGTATCTTAAATAGTTTTGCTGCAATGTATTCAAATAAGATAGATAATCTGGATGCATTTAAGCTTGTCAATTTTTCAGAAAGCCTTTCAAGTATCAGAGAAGGAAAGTCTCTTGAAGTAGAAAGAAGGCAACCTGTAAATTCTTCAGATACGATCTTTTTAAATATGCTTCATTTAAAAGTAAAATCTTACCAGCTTGAGATCATAACAGACAATATTAGCAGCAGCAACTTAAGCGGTTTCCTGGAAGACAGCTATTTACATACCAGTAAACCTATCAATCTTTTAGGTACAACAACACTTAATTTTAATGTTATAAATGTTCCGGGTTCCTGGTACGAAAACCGTTTCAGGATTGTGTTTAAGCCACTTTTTGTATTGCCTTTAACGTTCACCAATGTAAAGGCAACTGTTCAGGATAAAAATATTAGAGTAGAGTGGAAGGTGCAAAGTGAAACTAATATTAAACAATATGATATTGAGAAATCCTCTGCCGCAGAGCAGTTTATAAAAGTGCAAACAGTTAAGGCAAATCAGATTGTTACCAGTGTATCAGATTATAGCTGGATAGATGAAAAAGCTTTGCAGGGCAATAATTTTTATCGTATAAAAAGTATAAGCATAAATGGTGATGTAAAATATAGTGCAATAGTGAAAGTGTTTATGTATGTCAATAATCAAATAACAGTTTATCCAAATCCAATAGAAAATAATGTGATACAAATGCAATTCAAAAATCAGCCTGCCGGAGTATATTCAATTCAACTGTTTAATAATCTTGGTCAGTTATTGTTATCAAAAGAAATAACACATGCTGCTGGTACTAATATCGAAGCTGTAACTGTTGGCAGCATTATCTCTAAAGGCATTTATAAACTTAAGATCATCAAACCCGGTAAAGAAGAGATAATAAATAAATTGTCTTTGTAAGTCCTTTTGAGTTTTATGAAAGAGAAGAAAAAGATAACATCATTCGAGTGTAATAGTTTGTATTAGGTAACGATACATAAATTTATCAGCTTATCATGGAAGATAGGAGACTTTTAAATTATTTAGCAACTAGATAATGTAAATCCATCTTCAATTAATCTTCATTCAGCAATTAACAACCATCCTTTTCCCTTTTCAACAGTGATCTTTTCATTTAATATAAAAGTTCTGGCTGGTTGAAAGTTTTTTATTGCAGGCGCTGTAATAGTTGCCCTGGCCGGATTAATACCTAATTTT
Organism: uncultured Chitinophagaceae bacterium; assembly: GCA_964236235.1. GTDB lineage: Bacteria > Bacteroidota > Bacteroidia > Chitinophagales > Chitinophagaceae > Ginsengibacter. The sequence continues at coordinate 18,717 of CAXSDW010000058.1, read as the reverse complement.
TTCCAATCAATATTTAGTTGAATTTCTTCATCATTATCTGCCCAGCTTGCAATAGAAATTAATGCCTTTCCTGATTTTTTATAAACAGTTGCCAGCACTTTATCATTGCTTGTTTTTACAGGATTATCATTAACCCAATATCCAATCATTTTTGTTCCCTTCATTCCAAAATCATCCCATACCTTCCAGATTGGCCGTGGGTCTGCATTATCGCTCCACGGCATACGGTTAGTCATTCCATAAACCATTCCACGCCATGGATTGCCACCACCTTGCAGCATCTCTCCCATTAATCCAAAAGGAATTCCACTTACTTCTGTAAGAAAAAAATCAGGAGGGTTTGTTTCATAATCAAAATATTCACCAAACCATAAGCGATTGAGGTAAGGAAAATGTTCCATGTATAAATTAGCGCTGTTATTAAAGCCATCATTTTTATTATACTGGTTCGCTGAATGCAGATCTATAATACCGGGATGACCATCTTTTGTAAGCACACGTTTAATGCGTTTCATTGTAATTCTGTCAAAGGCAACATCGTCTAAATAAATACCATCAATACCAACCTTTTGGGTTAACCAGTTCATGCCTTCAACATAATAATTATGCCAGCGATTCATGCCGCTGTTTATGATTGCAGCATCTTTTAACTCAGGTACAAACCATGCTGCAATGTAATCGCTGTCAATATGCTCCTGGAGCCAGGAGAAGCCACCACCCTTGCCTGCAGAATAAATCTCATGGCCTAAACTTCGTAATGCGAAAGTTTCATAAGCATGATCTGACAGCTCACGGATCGTGTTATATATCTTTACTTTTAATCCTGCAGCATGTGCAGAATCTATATAAGCCTTCATTGATTTCCATGCTATGAACGGGTAATTTATGTAAGGATTTATGGCGGTTGCATGGTGTATGTTCACAACCGTTGCAGCGGTGGCTTTGATGGTATCAATTGGTTTGTAACTGTGGTAAAACCGGTTTGCCCATTGAAAATCTGTATTGATTGTATGGAAAGGAGTAATGAGTAAAGTGAAACTATAATACAGCGTATCACCTTTTTTCATACGCCTTTCGCCGCTGTAATTATTTATTGTAACTGTTGTTTTATTTTTTATAATGTTAATTCCACCCTTACCATTATTGCCCCAGGAATCCGGTAACAGCAACGGTTTCAGCAAATAAAAATTTGTATTTAATGGTCTTACATAATTCTCATCACGAAGAGAAAACTGCAGACCCGCATTTACATTTCCTATCCATGCGCCATCCTGATTTTTATGAGCAACATCCCATTTCCATTGAAAGTTTTCGGGGCGATAACCACCTTTTTGTCCAAGTCCCATCATGTATTTAGAAGAAGATTCAGCCATTGGAATTTCTAAACGGATATCCTTAAGATCAATATCTTTTGCTGCAATAATTTTTACTTTGTAAGAAACAAATCCATCAAACTCCAGTGATGCATTTACCTGCATATTTAATGATGGAGAAGTGGATGTAACCTCCCATTTAACAGTACCGGCAGTTTTACTTTTAAAGGTAATAAAATTGCTTTTCCATTGAACTTGCCCTTGCTGATCTTCTGCAATTAATTGAAATGGTTTTGTAATAATATCGTTTGGTTCAGCGCCCAGTGAGGTCATTTCAGGTGTAAAAAAAGTTTGAATTTGTTTTGGAAAACCATCTTTATTAATTACTAATTTTCTTCCCAACATATCTATTGAATTATTTTTTACAACAAGCGCTGTGTAAGGCGCTATCACAGTGTTTTGCTGCGCTAATGTAGAATTAAGCCATGTGAGCCTCGTCATTTTCCAGGGTTCATTTACACCGCCATCTTTGGCAATATCATTAGTAACAGTAAGTGTTAAACGAACTTCGGCTGATGATCCATTTGCAGTAACTATTGCTTTTCCTGTATAAGTTCCTGCGTTAGCATTTTGCAGAACATTTACTCCACACCATAAAGCCTGGATTTTATTTTGCTCAATATTTACTGTTTTGCTAAAAGAGATTGTATCGTAACCGATCCCATTTGTGTTGATACAAAAAATATTTTTTGCAGAAATAACTTTCCCTGAAGAAGAAGTAAGATTAGTAAAATTAATTTTTACATTTTCAAGATTTTGCAAAGCATAAACGCCTAATTGAAATACAAAATTTTCACCCTTTGATGCTTCACCATTAAAAGAATCTTTTGGGCCATTTTCAATCCAGCGCTGCGGTAAATCATTTATCATTTTTATAGAATGCAAACGGTCTTCAGGAAATATTAAGAATGGTTTGGATTTATTTTCCTGTATCAATTTATCAGTTTCATCTTTTGTTGCAATAATTTCCATTGGATAAAAAGTATTGAACGAATCAATAGATTGTATCTCTTTTACATTAGCTAAAGGAATATTACTATTTGAGTTTAATGCATTCAGCCATTCCGGCGAAGCTGTGGTATCAGGTTTTAAATACACACCTTTTGGATAATTTGAACGTCCTTCATTTTTATAAGGCATGTAATACACATAATAAGTTCCCGTTCCTGAAACAGGCTCAAAATAAATTTCGCCAAACTCACGGTTAAGGTTAGCCGCTTTTACATTTAGTATTCTTCGCTGAGTTGTAGCGTCTTCAATAATAATTTTTTTTAGTTCAGGATGATTATCTCTTCTCCTCCATGGAATGATGGCTTTAGCTATTTTGCTATTGCCATTAAATTCTAAAACGACCCTGTGATTGCCCAATGAATCAGGGTTCCAGCAGTTTGTACAATTCGTATATAAGGTATTTTGTGATAACACAGTATTACCTATAAATAGAAACATAAACGCAAACACAATTCTTTTCATGAGTAATAATTTGGTGAAATTTATGTTGCTATAAGCGCCGATTTAAAACTACCGGTTAACAATAATAAATGAACAGGCAACCGTTTGCACAGATTTGAAATTAACTTCATGCATCAATTAATATACTTCATTTGTCAGGCAAAGCAGAAAAATCAATATCCGGAGCAACACCGTTTGGCTTGCGTTCAATAACAGAATGAGGAGCAAGATTATTCATTTTTTCGAAACCGCCTGTAAACATATAGAACATATTATTCTCTACTCCGGCGCCATAATCATAACGCTGATGTTTAGCCGGGCTTGCAGTTGTAGTTAATGAACATTCTGTTAATTCAATCCATTTTCCTGAAGCCGTGCATATCCACTGGTTGCCATATCTTGCTTTAAAAAAATCATTTCCATTGGGGCCAAAATTTTCAACAAATGAATACAAGCCAGAAAATAATTTACCGCCGGTTTTAGTTTTATCCCATTGTGCCATCAACTTCCACGATCCGTTTTCTGGAGCAAAATAATAAGCTGTATAAATGGTATGATCGCCTGCAGCTTTTGCTCCAATCAATATTTTATAAATAACGTTTTGCTTCCAGTTAAAAACTAAATGACTATGACCTCCCGAACCTTCATTGCCAAATTCGCCGGTAAAAACATCTTTTCCTTTTTTTAATAACGTTACAGCATACTCTGCAGGAATTTGTTTTGGATAATCTGTGCTGTAATTGCTCCACACAGAAAATATAAATCTTCTCTCTGTTGTTGAATTTTGTTGTATGCCTGAATAGCCGCCACTAAAGCCATTCGTCATGTAATAAGCATTTGTAGCATCAACTCCGGCAGGTATATTTACTTCATTATAAAACCACGCCACAGAACTGTCTTTAGGATATTGATACCATAAATGTGTTGAAGCAGCGCCTCTGTATTCGCTAATGTTGCATTTAAGATTTTGTGCTGCCGGGCCTGAAAAGATCAAAGACTCTATTGTAGGATATTGATTACCGGTTTTATTGATTCCATTTATTTGGATGTAATGATAACAGGTTTTATCAACTTCAAATAAGCCAACAGGAAGTGTAATAAAGCGATCAGTTTTTTTAACCGGAACATCATAGCTTTTCCCGGAACTATCTAACTGCAGTTTTATTTTACAATCACTATCCGGAGATTTCAATTTGACAGATACCCAAATTTTCCCTGGTTGCTGCGGATAAAAAAATGTTCTTGTACATAGTTCTTTATCAATCCAACCTGATAGTCCTGTTTCTGTGATATAAGTTACTGTATCGTTTTCTGATAAAGGATATGCATAACCATTACCGGAAAGTGTAACTGCTGTAGTATTAGTGGTATCAAAAATTTTTTTTGCTTTTGAAGAATTTAAAATTTGCGCAGGTGCCGCTTGTATGCAGATAAGACATATCATCAAAAACAAAAATTTGCGGTATATGATTTTCATAATCTTATTGGTAATGATGAATTTGAATGTTCTATTATCAGATACTGAGATTTAATCATGTAACAATATAAACCAGTAAAGCATATCTGTCATTAATTTAGTAAGAAGGTTTTAGTCCTTTACTTTTCCAGTAACTTATTATCGGCTGAAAGGGTCCGTACTTGTGCTGTGCTTCAGAAAAAGAATCATAAAAAGGTCCCTTGTCATAATCAATTGCTTTTTCTTCTGCATGAGGATATTGAAATTCTTTCACAAAAGAACGTTGATGAATTTTATCATCATTGATAAATGCGGCAAGGTCTAAAGCTTGTGCAGATGTAAGAACAGGCTTCTCATGAGTAGCGCTGTCATAAGGCATATTAGCAACAAGCCATTGTGCCTGTTTTATAACACGATGCATGCTGGAACCGGGTTGATAAGCCTTCGGACCCCACAACGGCGGGTAAGTATAAGCTGCACTATCATGGTAAATTTTGCCTTCGCCGTCAGAACTATGGCATCGGCTGCAATGCATTATATACAATGCTTCTCCCCTTTTTGACGAAGCGGCCACATCAGGAAATGTTATTTCCATATTTTTTATTCCCTTTGTATTGCTATCAATTTTTGAAGAATCGCTGAGCCATTTTAAATAAGAAAGAAATGCAATCATTTCTTTACTGTCAAGTAGCAATGGCTTGCCAAGGTGCGGACGCATAACACAATTATTTATTCTTTCTGCCAATGATAAAACTTTGCCTTCTCTTGCCCGGTATTGTGGATAGTTTTTAAAAGAAGTAAACAGGCTGAATGAGTATAATTTGGTGCCTGCATCCTGGTGGCAATTTGTACAGTTCATTTTATTACCAAGGTATTTTCCATTCACTCCATCCGGGCCAATGTAATAAGCGGTATGCAACATCAACTCCCTTCCATATCTCACTGCATCTCCATATTTATCATGAGGTATTTTTGAGGTATCAATAAACCCAATTGTATCTCTTTTATTGATTAATGGTGCTGAATTACTTTCATCATCTTTTTTAATTTGATTGCATGAAATGAAAACCTGCAAAGCAGTTACCAGGACAATACAGGAAATAATATGGAAGTTACTTTTCATTTATGTTTACTCAAATATTTATGGTTGCAGATATGGAGCAAGCTGTTCTCTTTTTAAAAATTCAACTCTGTAAGGTGGTATTGCAGTCTCCAGGGTCCATAAAAGAACACCTTTTTTATTAGCTAAAACAGTTATGTGGCGTTTAGAGCAACAACATAATATTGCTGTATCATTTATCATATAGGCGCTGCCCATTCTTTCATTGTACACATCAACCGGTAATTTAAAATGCAAGTCTAACTGTGCCGTTTTATTTTGTTCATTAAGTTTTAAAGCAAACACTTCCGACTGGCGCTTTTCCACGCCATTATCAAAAAACATTAAGTTTCCTTCTGGGTTTATATGAACAGCGTGTGACTCTGAAAAGCTGCTTCCGGCGGGCATTGTAATGGTTCCGCCTTTACCTAATTTCCACATTACTTTGCCGGTATGTGCATCTATTTTCCATATTTGACCGGTGTTATAAAATGAAATAATATAGTTACTGTCCTTATCAAAATTTAAGCTGTTTGCATGCATCCAGTCTTTTTTATTTTTAAGAAGATGAGCATCTTTAAGAGGATCGAGCACATTAAAAACACTCCATTGCCAAACCTTCTTTCCATTTTTATCCATGATAAGAATACCATCTCCTTTTACCGTATCTGTTTTGTTTCCGCCGATGGAACTTAAATCCATTATTCTTTCATCTACATATATGGTGAGAATTTGATTTTCATTATTTTTTAAAATCTCATGATGAATAGTATATTTAAAATCTCCCTGTCCTTTTTTTAAATGCAAAAGCGTATCTCCGGGTAAATTGATTTCTAATATTTCGCTGCCATAACTTGTTGGTTCATCATTTTTACCAAGTATAGAAAGTATGGTTTTATCTTTTGTAAAATGTGCTACCTTAAAACCTGTTCCATTAACAGTGTGATACCACCTCAGCCGCCCCTGGTAATCCACGAGATAGACTATCCCGGGGGTTTCCCGTTTATTCATAAGCATAAGACCATCTTTAAATTGTGCAGGTAACTGCTGTGGTAAAGTGCTTGAATATTTAAACTGATCCTGCAGCCATACAGGAAGAATGTGCGATTTAAAAGTATATGTTTTGCTTACATTCTTAACACCATTTTCCATTGTAATAATGTGGTAAGAATAATTTGTGTTAGGAATAATATTGAAAAAAATAAGAGAATGAGATAAGTCTTTTTTTGAAATAGCTGATGAAAATTTTTCAGTACCTGCAATACTATCGGGCCAATATTCTGCATACACTTCACATGGTTCAGTTGTTAATACATCCACCTGGATCTTTAATTCATTATTGTTATGTAAGCCAATTCTTATTTCTTTTATTATTTTTCCACCGGAAGTATTACAACCTGCAACAACTGTAATAAAAAAAATAATGACCAGGCTTTTAATCAAATACTTCTTCATCTACTTCACTTCTGCTTTTTGTAAGAAGATTAAGCGCTTCAATTATTTGTACTCATTGCTATGCATAAATAATAGTGACCTATGCTTTGGAATTTTTTAATAAACTTATCTTCCTGAATTATCTAAATTAGGATTAAGATTAACCTGGCTTTGAGGATACGGAAAATATTTATTTTTAGGCATCACAATAGTTGCGGGTTCTCCAATCCGCTGCAGGTAAGCATTTACAATAACATCATACTTATTCATTCTTATTAAATCAGCTCTTCGCTTTCCTTCATAAAAAAACTCCCAGCCACGTTCCTGCAAAATCGCATCTCTTAATGATGACTGGTTATAGTCGGCCACATTAAGCAGTTTTGCATGAGACCTTCCTTTAACCTGGTTTATTAAATCTATACCTTCTGCAGTAGCACCATTCAATTCATTCAATGCCTCAGCCCTGCTCAATAAAACATCTGCATAGCGCAATATATCAACACTATGGCCGTCGTAATAAGTTGTAGAACCTGTAGAGTCAGCATATTTTTTAGTGGCTACATCAGCCATATAGCTAACACCCGGCGGCGGCGTAGCACCAAGTGTTGGCGGCTGTGTATAGGTTAAGTTATCAACTCCTTTATACAGCGAGTAAAAACATGTTTTTCTTTCATCTGTATTATCATACGTGTTCCAAAAATCCCAGGTTACTGCATAATACTGCCAGCGATTTTGCACCACAGGATGATTAAGCGGGCCAAAGTGATTAAGCAATTCAGTTCCGTTTAAGTTAGCATCACTAAGCACAGAAAAAATATTTTCGCTGCACCATTTATTTGCCTCTGTAAATAACCCGAGATAAGAAGGATAAAGAGAATATACATTCATATCCATAACCTGCTTTGTAAGATCAATAACTTTTTGCCACTCATGTTTGCGCAGATATAATTTAGCCAACAGAGTAAGCGCTGCTCCTTTTGTAGCCCGGCCAACATCATTGCCGGAGTATATTGCATTGTTTTGATAATCTACCGGAAGCACACTTGACGCTGCCTGCAGGTCAGTTATCATAAAGGTATCTATCTGTTCCACAGATGTGGGCGCAGGCTGGCTTGTAAATGCAGGATTAGCAAGATCATTTTCAGTTGCTAATATAACAGGACCCCAGGCATCTGTTAAATCCATATAAGCCAATGCACGTAAAAATTTTATTTCAGAAAGAAACTGGCTTTTTTCAGCATCAGAAATAGCCGTCATTGGCGATATGTTGTATATGGCATTATTGGCATTAGAAATCAACTTATATATTTGTCGCCAATCTTCCGCAAGTAACCCATTTGATGAATTCCAAACGGCCAATGAAAGCTGCCCCGGATCGCCGCCATAACTGCAATGGCCGAGGTCTGTTGTTAAATCCGTAAGCGCAAAATGCCTTACTGTCCAATAATCGAAGTTATCGCCTACAACAGGTCCTTTTAATCTTGCATAAACTGCGTTAACAGCCGCCACTGCATCAGATTTTGTTTGAAAAGCATTAACGTTTGTAAGGCTGCTATATACATTCGGCTCTAATGATTTATTACAGGAATACTGCATTAAAACAGGAATGAGCAGAAAAATTATGTTGTATTTTTTCATATCAGTGAAGTTTTTTTGATTTGTCTTTTGATATTATTCTCTTTTAATTTATTAATGAATTGATAATTTAACACCAAAAGTAAAAGTGCGGAAAGCCGGGAAAGAATTAAAATCAATACCACCAGCCACGTTAACATTGCCACTACCGGAATGACTGTTAACCTCAGGATCTGTTCCTGTATATTTTGTAAAAGTTACCAGGTTTTGGGCTGATGCATATATCCGCAAACCATCAATAAATTTAACCTGCTTAATTAAATTTACGGGAATATTGTAGCCAATTGATACAGACTTTAACCGTATATAAGAAGCGTTTTCAACAAATCTTGAATTAACATAACTTCCATAGCTGCTTAAAAAATAACCTTCCCGTGGGATGGAAGTATTTTCATTTTTACCAGCAACAAAGCGGTTCAGTGCATCAGTACTGGTTGTAGACTCCAGCACCAGGCGGTTCATGTTATATAAATAATATCCAAAGGCTCCCTGGAAAAAAACATTCACATCAAAGCCTTTGTAATGAAAATCATTTCCGAAGCCTGCAATATATCTTGGATTTGTATTTCCCAAATAAGTTCTGTCGTCAGGGGTTATTACACCATCGCCATTCAAATCTGCATATTTTGGATCGCCTGATTTTGAGTTAGGCTGAGCAGTATAATGATCATCAGTTTTAATTACTCCTATATATTTAAAACCATAGATAACACCTAATTCTTTCCCAGGTTCAAGCCGTGTAAATTCCCGACCTGAAACTACGCCACTTGGGTTAGCTGTATTAGTGCTGATAATTGAAACATTGTTTGCCAGCGATAAACATTTCTGCCTGTTATAAGCAATATTGAAAGATGTGCTCCATAAAAAATTTTTTGTTTTAAAATTATCTGAATTTACAGAAAGCTCAATTCCTTTATTTTCAATTGAACCGGCATTTTGTATCTGGCTGCTAAAACCCCACCATTGCCCGATAGGAACAGATAAAAGCAAATCACTTGTTTTCTTGCGGTAAACATCTATAGTGGCACTTATTTTACCATTTAAAAATCCCATATCAATACCGATGTCACCTTGCGCATTACTTTCCCATTTTAAATTACTGTTTGCTAATGATGTGGGTTCTATACCGCCTGATAGCTCACTGCCTTCACTTAACGAAGTACCATAATTACTGAAAGTTGCGAGGTATGGATAATTTGTGCTTCCAATACGGTCGTTACCTGTAACGCCATAGCTCACCCTAAGTTTTAAGTTTGAAAAAACCGGTAAGCTCTTCATAAATGGCTCATCAGATAATCTCCAGGCTAAAGCGCCGGAAGGAAAATAACCATATTTGTAATTTGGAGCAAACCTGGAGGAACCATCACGCCTGAGTGTAAAAGTTGCCAGAATTTTATCATTGTAAGAATAATTAAGCCTTCCATAATAAGAGGTTAGCTTAACTTCTGTTTTATAACTTGTAGGTGTTGGTGTTCCTGAAATCGTGGGAATTGAACCCGCATTTAAATTATAAAATAAATATACATCCGTTGAAAATCCCCTGCTTCCTGCACCTAACCCATCAAATACATCTTTTTGATTAGAAGTGCCTAACAGTGCAGTAAAAGCATGAGGTCCGACAGTGTATTTATAAGTTAAATATTGCTCAGCCAGCCACCTGAAGCTATTGCTTATTTGCTCCAGGGCAATGCCATTATTTGCCTGGCCGCTCACTAAGGTTTTGGGAATATACTGCCCTGCAGTTGATGACGAATATTCAGAACCTGCACTAAAATGATAAGTAAGATTTTTTATGATTTCGTAATCGGCAAACATATTTCCATTTATCAATTTATTACTTGAAACATTTGTAGGCTCCAATAAAATTGCAAGGGCATTATCTTTTCCTAAGTATTTATAATAGCTGCCATCAGCATTATACACAGGTATACTTGGTGCTGCTGTAAGCACAGAGTATAATGGTGCAGTTATGTCTCCAACATATCTTTGCAAATGGCTTATGGTGCTGGCACCATAAAAATTAGCGCCCACGTTCACTCTGTCGCTAAATCTTTTCTCTGCTCCTATTCTTACTGAATATCTTTCAAGATTAGTACTTTTTAAAACCCCGTTTTGCTTAAAATAATTACCTGATATATATATTTTAGAATTCTTATCATTGCCACTTAAGCTTATTGTTCTGTTTAAAACCGATGCCTGCTGCGTGGTTTCATCCCACCAGTTCGTGTTTGCTATCGGAAAGCTTGACGGAAAAACAGCTGGCCTGCCATCTTCAGCAGCAATGGCATTTTGAATACCGGCATATTGCGTACCGTTTAATAATGCAGGCTTATAAGTTAAATATTGATAGCCATTGGATACATCTCCTTCTATTTGCATCTTTCCTGCTTTCCCCTTTTTTGTAGTGATTAAAACCACTCCGTTTCCGCCACGTGAACCATAAATGGCAGTAGCGGAAGCATCTTTTAAAATCTGGATATTTTCAATGTCATTTGGGTTAATAAATTTTCCATTATCAGTAATAAAACCATCTACTACATATAATGGCTCGTTGGTAGTATTGATAGAATTTCCACCTCTTACTGTAATGGATATACTGCCTCCGGGAGAAAAATCTGATTGCTGAACCTGTACACCTGCGGCTCTGCCCTGGATTGCCTGTGCAATGTTTGATGTAGTACCGCCAAGTGTCATATGATCACTGTTTACTGAGCTAATAGCACCGGTAAGATCTCTTTTCTTTTGCGTGCCATATCCTACAACAACAACTTCGTTTAAAGCGCCCGCTTCTTCCTGTAATGAAACGGATACATCATTCAAATCGTTTACCTTAATTTGCTGTTCTTTAAATCCTACTGATGATATTATTAATGAACTGTTCTTTTTCCTTAGCATTAGCTGAAACTTTCCGTTTTCATCAGTTGTGGTAGCATTGCTTATTGCTCCTTTTTCAGTTACAGTTGCAGCTACTACCGGATGGCCTTTGTTGTCTTTAACAGTACCTGATATAGATTTTTGAGCCTGGGCGATTGTTGGCAGCAACATTAAAAGATAACAGCCTGATACAATAAGCAGTTGTTTATAGGTTCTCATTTTGATTAGTTGAATTGTACAGAAACATTAATTGAATACACTTCCAAAGGAAATATAAAAAATGTATTTTAGATAGAACTTATTTGTGCAATCGGTTGCGTTAATTTATGCCGCTGTTTTATTTTCAAGATCTTCTTTTATAGAAAGCCACTTTCTACGGCATGCAAATCTTTTCTTACTAAGCTTATTGCAAAAACAAAATCTGTAACAGTCTGCAAAGGCTTAGGTGTTTTTTATTAGGAACCGAAATCGTATAATAACTGGCAGGGCTATACATTAGGGGCTTTTGCTAATCCGGTAAACCAACACTTGCGCCCGATGCGATAAAATAATTTTCAAACAATTGTTCCAATCTATTTTTTATATTTATCTATAAGAATCGCTTGTACTCTCCATTGGAAAGAGTTTGGGTGAGGTAAATAATCAACTATGAAATTAATAAACATATACCTGCTGCTAATTGCGCTTTCCATAAACACATCACTGTCCGCACAATTAAAACCTGAAGATGTAAAAACTTTTATACTCAGTAACGGTATGAAATTTCTTGTAATGGAAGATAATTCTATCCCCAATGCCAACATGTATTTGTTTTATAAAGTTGGCTCAAGAAATGAATATACCGGCATTACAGGCCTGTCACATTTCTTTGAGCACATGATGTTCAATGGTGCCAAAAGGTATGGCCCTGGAATGTTTGACAAGGCTATGGAATTTAATGGTGGTACCAATAATGCTTATACTACCGAGAACGTGACAGTTTATACAGACTGGTTTCCTTCATCAAAACTGGAACTGATTTTTGATATAGAATCAGACCGTATTGCCAATCTTGCTTTTGATACCGCTATTATAGAAAGCGAAAGAGAAGTAGTACATTCTGAATGGAGAACTGGTCTTGAAAACTCACCATGGAGGACTTTGAACGAGGCGGTGGTAGGTGTTGCTTTTAGCCAGCATCCTTATCACTGGCCGGTTATTGGCTACGAAAGCGACATTAAAAATTGGACTAAGGATGACCTTCAGAAATATTTTAAAACTTATTATGCACCCAATAACTGCGTAGTTGTAGTTACCGGAAACATTACCCTTGACCAGGTAAAAAAACTTGGGAAGCAATACATGGAGCCTATTCCTGCACAGCCTGCTGCGAGGCCTGTTCATATAATTGAGCCGCCACAAACAGGTGAGCGGAGAGTAACTGTGCAGAAAGATGTTACAACACCTTATTTATGGATAATGTATCATGTACCTGAAACTAAAAATAAAGATTACTATGCGCTTGATGTTTTAAATGCAATTTTATCAAGAGGAAATTCTTCGCGGTTATATGCTTCCCTGGTAGACCAGAAACAGCTTGCCAAAGATATTGGAAGCTACATGCCACAAAGCTTTGATCCTTCTGAATTTAATGTTTATGCTGAATGTAACGCAGGCGTAAAAGAAGCTGATGTTGAAAAAGGAATTTTTGAGGAGATTGATAAAATAAAAAAAGACGGTATCACAACAAACGAACTGCAAAAAGTAAAGAACCAGGTACTGATGGATTTTTATCAGCAGGTAGAAACCATTAATGGTAAATCCAACAGCATCGGTAACTATGAAGTATTCTTTGGAGATTATAAAAAAATGTTTGATGCGCCTGAAGAATACAATAAAGTAACCATTGAGGATGTAAAGCGTGTGGCCAATCAATATTTAAAAAAATCAAACAGAACTGTAGGCATTTTACAAACTAATGTGGAGGATTAAATTATGAAAAATAAAATTCAGCATATAGCGCTGCTACTATTGTTTAGCGTAACCAGTAATTTAATTATTGCACAGGCAAAGCCTCATTATCAGTTACCACCCTACGAAAAATTTAAGCTGTCCAACGGTTTGATGGTATACATAATGGAAAAGCATGAAGTGCCTGTCATAAGCATGGAGTTTGTATTACCTGCAGCCGCTATAAATGATGGCGATAAAGCCGGCCTCGCAAGCCTAACGGTAAGTTGTTTAAAATGTGGTACCAAAAATTATACAAAAAAAGAAATCGAGCAGCAGTTTGATTTTCTTGGTGCATCCTTAAACTTATATAGTGAAACTGAAACTGCAGGAGTAGGAACAAAGTTTGCAGCAAAAGACCAGGACAAAGTTTTGCCTCTTGTTAAAGAAATTTTAGTTAATCCCGTTTTTTCTGAAGAAGAATTTAATAAAGAAAAAAAACGCACTCTTTTAAGTTTAGACCAGGCAAAAGAAAGCCCCGGCTGGGTAATATCTTCTTACTGGAAAAAATTTTACTATGGCAATAATGTATATGGGAATGTAGTTCGGGGAACAGTTTCTTCAGTAAATTCATTAACAGCAGAAGATGCAAAAAAATTTTATAAAACTTACTATCGTCCTGAAGGCTCAGCGCTTGCTGTGGTTGGTGATTTCAATTCCTCACAGATGAAAGCAGTACTGACAACATTATTTGCTGATTGGAAAAGTTCAGGATCGTCGCCTGTTAGCCAGGCTCAAACTGTTGCTGCGCCCGCTTCTTCAAGAGTGCTGCTGGTAAATAAAAATGATGCTCATGAAACTACTTTTATGATAGGCAGCGCAGGAGTAAGCAGACATAGTGCTGATTATATCCCGTTAGAGGTAGTAAACACTTTTTTTGGTGGTAAGTTTACCTCGTGGCTCAATAGCGAATTGCGCATCAAATCAGGCCTCACTTATGGAGCAGGCAGTCATTTTGAGTATCATAGAGATAATGGCTCGTTTCTTATATCAACACACACAGCCAATAAAACCACAAAGCCAGCCATTGATAAAGCATTAGAAGTAATAAACCGGTTACATAGCCAAACGATAGATGAAGAAACGCTTACTTCAGCAAAAAATTATATGATAGGTATGCTGCCTCCGGATTACCAATCTACAAACCAGCTTGCGGTTTTATTAACCAACATGTTCTGGTACGGCTATAATGAATCATACATAAATAATTTTGAATCTAATGTGAAAGGCGTAACAGTTGAAAAAGCAAAAGAAGTAATAGCAAAATATTTTCCAAAAGATAAACTCCAGTTTGTGCTTATAGGAAAGTCTGCTGACATAAAAAAGATTGCAGAAAAATACGGACCTGTAAGAGAGGTTCAAATAAAAGATGATATAGGAAAAGGATTTTAATATCAAAGACTATTAGTTGGTTGAAAGTAATTCCGGTCTTGTAATTTGAACTTGATTATATCATTTACCTAAATTTTATCTGCAATTGTTAAACTAATTTGTTCTTTATAAGTTTACAGCAAACTATTAAAATGGTTTATATTTAATCTTTTGCCTTTCCATGCATTTTCTGTTTTAAATATTGGCTTATAAACAGGCCAGTAATAAATTGCGAGTAAAATATTTGCTGCCAATATAAAAACAGCCATTCCTAAATTTGCCGGCGAAAGTACCAGGTGAAAAAAGAATATGTTTAAAATAATTGGGAAAAGCACCAGCAATGCTAATGGTACAAGAGAACCTGATAAAAGCAATATACCACCAAAAAGCTCGATAAAAGAAATAGCCGGAAACATGTATGGAGCTTTCATTAATCCAAACATAAATTCACCTGCCGTTCCTGTTGGCGGAGGCATTGGGATAAAATGGAGAAATCCATTTAAACCAAATACAAGAAAAATTAAACCAAGTAAAACCCTTGTTACATGCGCAGTGATGGTGAATGCTTTACTTTCTGAGAATGTTGCAGTTGGCTGTGTAAGAGCGCCTGCTGTTGATTGTGTCATAAATTTTTAATTTAATTGTTATTAAGCAAAGGTCATCTTACATGCAGCCAATAAAAAGGGCAGAAGGAGGCAATTTTATGTCAATAACTCTTTTTATAAATGGTTAAAAAGTGAATGATTCATTCTGGCATGTTTATGATACATTCAAACATATAATCAGATGGTTTATTAATCTAACTTTATGTTTAAACTTAAAAAGTGAAGTATGGAAACGTTTTTTAAAGACAAAGTGATTTTGATTTCAGGAGAAGTGAGTGAACTGAGTATGGGAATTATTAATTCTTTTTTAAAAGAACTGGCAATTGTAATTTTTCCTGTCAAAAGTTTGCAACAGATCAATACAATAAAATCTTACGGCAATATTGATCAATGTAAAAATTTTATTACGCTTTTGATTGATGTTCAGGATTTTGATAAGGTGACAGAAACCTGCGAGACTATAAAAGAGAAATTCAGCAAAATTGATATCTCAATAGAAATTCCTGAATTTTCAAACGCTAAAAAAGATCTTACTGAAACCAGTATTGATGAATGGAACAATATGATGGAAACAGACATGCTTCCTTTTTTTATGGGGGCACGCATTGTGCTTAATTTGATGAAAGGAAATGCAAACGGAATGTTTGTTCACGTATCCGACGGCAGGTTTTTTGAGAACATTACATCATGTGCTTTAGCAAGAGTTGCTTTTACTACCAGGATGGAAATGTCAAAAATATTTGCGGAGGAAGCGCAACGGAATGAGATAAGATATTATCATCTTTGGGCACAGGATTTATCATTATATACTGAGGCTTCAAAACCTGAAAGTGGTGCACCCGCAAAAAGCCCTGAGATAATAAGTGCTGAGATAATGGATCTTTACAGGACTGAAACTTATACTTCAGATATGGCTTTTCAATCGTTTCCAAAGCAATTTTTTCCCCAGCCCATATAATCGCTGCAGTTTATTTATTTTATGAACGATCCTGTTTCTTTTATAGATACTTATGGCATTAAGGAAGTTCATGCTGATGCGGTAACTAATCAAAAAGAACAGGCTGCTGAGTTTTTTGTTTACAGAAGCGATGAAATATCTATAAACGAAAAGATGTTTCACCCTTCACGTTCCACACATTTTGCAATACATCTTAATCTTAGCGAACCCATAGAAATAAAGTATAATCTTATTAATTATACTATTCTAAAAAATTCGCTTTTCATTATTCATCCCGGTATTGTACATTCACTACAAAAGGCTGATCATTTACCTTCCCTGAGCCTGGGTTTCTCACATGATTTTTTAAGTGCGGCCATGATACATAAAACACATCCTGAAGCGCTTCGCTCTTTATCTCAGCAAAGCGATCCATTATTTGTGATTACGGAAAAAGAAGCGGAGAGCTTTAGCACGCTTATGCTTTACCTAAAAAACATGGTAGAAAATGAGCATCCTTTTAAGGAAGAAATGATACATCATGGCTTTAGTATTTTAATGCTTCAACTGGCAGCAATTAGTAAAAAATACCGGGCTAATGAGGAGCAAAGAATAAACCGCAAGGAAGATATCTTATTAAATTTTTTAAAACAATTAGCAGCGCATTTCAAAGAAGAACGAAGTGTGCAATTTTATGCGGATGCGCTTTTTATGACGCCAAAACATTTAACCAGGACCGTGAAAGAGCTTACTACTAAAACATGTGGTGAGTTTATTGACGAAATGGTTATTACAGAAGCCAAAATTTTATTGGGTGATCTTTCTTATTCTGTTGGGCAGGTGGCTGATGCTTTACACTTCAGCGACCAGTTTTTCTTTTCAAAATTTTTTAAAAAACGAACGGGTGTAAGTCCGAAAGAGTATAAAAATTCACTTTGAGTTTTATAAATTGTATGCTACTGGTATAAAGATTCAAGATCAGATAAATGCATTAAAATGTCGTTAGGTAATTGATTCGGCTTTATAAATTCAACTTTTTCTTGTATAGCATATTGACCATAAAATGCAGCAGGGCGTTTTTTTGAATAGACAAAATGTGCCTCTTTAAAATTATTCAGGTTTGATGTGCTTTCAAAATAATATCCGCTAAAGCCTCCATTAGCAATATTCTTTATATAAAACCAGGTTGTTGCCTCATCGTTTTCTCCCTTGCCGGTAAAAGTATGAACTGCAACTTTTTGATCTTTACCATGTGTTACAATTTTTTGCCTGCAATTAATAAAAAGCACAACCACAAGTATCAATAATAATTTTGTTTTCATTTTTATAATTTTAAAATCAAAAAAAATAAAAGGAGGATTTGCCCCCCTTTATTTATACCCCTATGATTAAATACCTGTTTATTTAATCATATACTTTAACCCCACTTCTAAACCGATTGTTGAATTGTATGTTTTTGCTCTTCCAATAGTATAATCTGCATATGCGTCATCTTCAGCATTGGCAAAATCATAATCAAAGCGCACGGCAGTACTTATAAAAGTTTGTTTGCCTAATTTATATTGAACGCCTGCCAGTGCTGCTGCGCCAAAAGTTGTTGTTTTATACCGGTCCTTTGTATCCCTTATAATTTTATCGCCATCTTTATTAGCAAAGTTTGCATTGGATACAAAACTCACCTGCGGGCCAATCTTGCCCAGGAATGATATAGGACTTGAAAAATTTGAAACATAAGTGAGAAATAATGGTACTTTAATATAATTTACTTTTTGATTATACACAATACCGTTAAGTTTATAACGCTGCCCCTGTAAAGAATAAAGTACATCTGCGCCTAACCCCAAATAGTTATTAAATCCATACTCAACACCAGCCCCAAAAGCAGCATTTATTGTTGCTTTCTTTTCATATGTACTATTATTCCTCTCATCTTCATTTTGTAAAAAGCTAAATTGCGGAGTTGCTTTTATACTTACTGAAAATCCCTTTTGCGCATTAGCATTATTGATGTTTACTAAACCCGCTATCAATAAAGCTGTAATTGTAAACTTTTTCATTTTGTAAATTTTAATTTGAATTATAGTTTTTAATTTGTTTAGTTGAGTGTATTCTTTGTTAATACCTTCTTATTCTCTTCCGGCGGACTAAGATCATTGTGATATTTTTTCATATAAATTTTTTAGGTTTATTGTAAGTTGCTGATGCAAAATTCCTGCAAATGAAGACCAGGGAGAATGTTTGAATGGATTAAGATTATGTCTGTAAGGCGGTTTATTGCAGAGCCGGGAGTAAAATGGTAAAGTTTATGAAATGGTTAGGTATAGATGGAGAACTTCCAATGAGCTTATGACAATAGGAGAATAAAACTTTTTGACTGGACCGTTAGCGGGTAAGAAAGCATAAATAGATGGAAGAGAACTATAAGTTCGACGTTCCAGTAATAATTAATTGAAATTTAATGTCTTACCTGGTTGTAGCCCCGACAGGAATCG
>CAXSDW010000057.1:0-23035 GCA_964236235.1 uncultured Chitinophagaceae bacterium | reverse complement strand
AAAAATCAACTCTTTTGGAGTTGACTTTTAAGCGAAGAAGTCGTTTCAAATTTAATATTACTATACTAAAGTTTTACTAGGCTTAGTAATAACTCACTTTTAAAAGACTGCCATCCCCCAGGCTGGTTACATACCATGAATGCTCATTTATTTGTTTAATGCCTACAGGCAGATTTAAACCTCCTGCCAGTTGAGTGGCTGATGTTCCGTTTGCCCAAACAAGTCTTCCTGTATTTGGTGCAAAGCCTGTTGCACCAAAGGTGCCAAATTCCACCACGAGACGGCCTAAATAACTGCCCGGTGCAATATCTACCAAACTTGTAAAGCCTTGCTGGTAAATAGAAACAGCCCCTGAGGTAGCAACTTTGTAAACGATTGCCTGCCCTGCCGGAAATGGAAAGCCCAGTAAGGTAGTTACCAAAAAGTCGTGCCCGTTGTAAATGATACCTGTAGGCACACTTTGTATTTGCGGAGGTCCCTGAGTAGTAGGATTTGTTATGCCCGGCACTTCGGCCAGAATACTATACACACCTTTACTTTCCCTGCGTATAATAGCATTGGCAGCGGCATCCGCAATGTAGATATCTCCATCAGGACCTTTTGTAAGATTATATGGATGTGTATCATGCGCATTGTTTACAAACGGATAAGAGAGCACAAAACTTCCGATATCTTCAACTGCAAGAGTGGAAGCATTTCCAGGCGCATCTCCCGGCTTATAGCCTGATACATTTGCGGTGTACATTTTTCCGTTGGCTCCTAAAATGTATAACGAGCCATTATCCAGCAGAAGGTGTGATGGGCCTTCAACGTCACCTCCATCAGCAGCGATAGATTCAAAATTTATAAAAGCATCATATTTATTGCCCTCTTTTGTTACAACTATTACTTTGCCATCGTTATTACCACTGCCACTTTCTACCACCCATGCGTTGCCGTATTTATCGGTCTCTACTCCCATCACGCCTGGTAAGCCTGTAGCAACTGTGGTTATCTTAAGGGTTGGAAGATCGTGTTCTCTTCTGCAACTTGCAATGAGTAATAAAGAAGTAACGAGTGTGAGGCACAACAGTGAATTTTTGAAAATGCCTGTGCTTTGTAATAAACGTTTCATTGTTTTAGGTTGGGGGTTTAGGATGTTTAAAATCAATTACCAGGAATTTTGATTATCAAAAATTATGCCCTGCCAAATTTAATAATAACTTTTTCAGGTGATAGATTATTAAGATAAATATTGATTTTGAATAAAGCTTACAAACGTATACTTAAAATAAGCCAGAACAAAAGAAAACGTGATTTTTATTTTAAGTCTTTTGTTACAGTCTGCCTACATCCTTGCAGATAAACCATTCAGAAAGCTTTTTAGATACTTAAGAAAAGCACTAACCTCATTGCAACATTTAAAGGATATTATATGTCTTCTATCAACGGCTATTATTATTTTCTTATTATACTGTAACTTCAATATCAATTCTAAGATTTTATGAGAAAACTGTTCCTCCTGATATTTATTTGCATAACAGCTTCTTCTTTATTTGCACAAAACCGCACAATCACAGGAAAGGTAACTGATGAAACCGGGAACCCTTTAACAGGAGTTACAATAAAAGCCGTTTCTTCTAATTTGTATGTGATTACAAAACCTGATGGTACGTTTTCATTATCTGTTCCCGCTAATGCAAGCCAACTCCAGATTTCTTCAGTTAGCTACGCTGCAAAAACGGTTAGCATCCGGGGATTGAACACAATATCTGTTGAGTTAACGTCCGCTTCAAAAAGCCTTGGAGAAGTTGTAATCACCGGATTTCAGCAAATAGAAAAAAAGAAATTCACCGGCGCTGCTGTTACCTTAAAGGCCGAAGATGTAAAAGTGCCCGGCATTACAGATGTAAGCCGGATGCTGGAAGGACGTGCAGCAGGTGTATCAGTACAAAATGTTTCCAGCACATTTGGAAGTGCACCAAAAGTGCGTGTACGTGGAGCAACTTCTATCAATGGCGAAAACAAACCTTTATGGGTTGTTGACGGAGTTGTATTGGAAGATATTGTAAATATTTCAAACGATCAGCTCTCAAGCGGCGATCCTACAACTTTATTGGGATCTTCTGTAGCCGGCTTGAATGCAAATGATATTGAAACCTTCGACATTTTGAAAGATGCCGCCGCTACTGCATTGTATGGCGCAAGAGCCATGAACGGCGTTATCGTTATTACTACAAAAAAAGGGCGGCCAGGTAAGCCGGTAGTTTCGTACACAGGAAATTTTACTACTCAACTAAAACCTTCGTACAACGATTATAATATTATGAATTCTGCTGAGCAAATGTCTGTTTTGGCCGAGTTAGACAGGAAGGGATATTTGTCTCCGGCGTCTTTGGCAACCCGTGCTGACTATGGCGTTTATGGTAAAATGTATGATCTTGTAAATGCTGATCCTAATGGAAATTTTCCGGTGATAAACACACTGGAAGGAAGAAAGAATTATTTGCTGCGCTATGCTAATGCTAACACTAACTGGTTTGATATATTGTTTCGTAATTCTCTTACACAGGAACATTCACTGAGTATTTCTGCCGGTACTGATAAATCGCAATCTTTTTTCTCTACAAGTTATTACAATGATAATGGCTGGACGATTGCTGATAATGTAAAACGCTATACGCTTAACTTTCGCAATAATTATAATTTTAATGATAAGCTTTCCGCAGGTTTTATAACTACCGGATCAGTAAGGCAACAACGGGCTCCCGGTACGCTTAAGCGCACAAATAATGTTGTTTCAGGACAGTATGATCGTGAGTTTGATATTAATCCTTTCAGCTATGCATTGAATACAAGCCGTGCTCTCACTGCTTATGATCAAAATGGGAACCTTGAATATTTTAGAAGAAACTGGGCTCCGTTTAATATCATTAATGAATTAGCGAATAATTATATTGACCTTAATGTAATAGATTTAAAGTTTCAGGGAGAATTGAATTATAAAATAAATAAACATTTGCGCTACGAATTTATTGGCGCTTTTCGGTACGTAAAATCTACAACTGAGCACAACGTAACTGAGAATTCCAATATGGCCAATGCGTATCGTTCAAACGGAACTCAAACAATTATTGAGAACAACAAATATTTATACCAGGACCCTGATGATCCCGATCCAACTAATAAAATTGTGGTGCTGCCTTACGGCGGATTTTATAACAGAACGGAGGATTTTTTGCAGAACTATGACATCCGGAATAGTCTTAATTATACTAACACTTTCAATGATAAACATGCTGTAAACATTCTTCTCGGGCAACAGGTAAAATATACCGACAGGCAAAATTTTAATAATACAGGATATGGTTATCAATATGAAAACGGAGGTGTTCCTTTTGTAGATTATCATATTTTGAAGCAAACTATTGAAGCAAATTTCCCGTATTATGATATGACGAAAACCTATGACAGGTTTGCCGCATTTTATCTTAATGGTCAATATTCTTTTGAAAGAAAATATAACTTATATGGTACAGTACGGTATGATGGATCAAATAAATTAGGCTCTTCTAAAACTGCAAGATGGCTGCCCACATGGAGTTTTGGCGGTGCCTGGAATGTGGACGAAGAAAATTTTCTGAAAAATGTAAAAGCGATTGATTATCTAAAACTCAGGGCAAGTTATGGTCTTACGGCCAGCTTAGGCCCTGCAACAAATTCCAATGTTGTTTATAAAAGTAGTATTCCTAACCGCACTTTTACTACAGACAGGGAGACCGTTCTTCAATTAGTTAATCTTCAAAATTCAGACCTCACATGGGAAAAGAATCATCAATTGAATATAGGAACAGATATAGGGCTTTTTGGTGATAGATTAAATATAAGCTTTGATGTTTATAACAGGAACAGTTTTGATCTGATTGCTAAGATAAAGACATCTGGTATTGGTGGTGAACCCTATAAGGCAATCAACTACGCAGATATGAAATCGCATGGAATAGATTTACTGATTGGAGGCGCAGTTATCAAAATGAAAGATTGGGGCTGGAGAACGAACCTTACTTTTGGTTATAACGTAAATAGGATCACTGTTTCTAAAAGTCTTCCTATAATTTATGATTTGGTTAAAGCTGAAGGCGGCAACAGTGAAGGATACCCGGTAAATAGTTTGTTTTCTTTAAACTTCCAGGGTTTAGATCATCTTACCGGTTTGCCGTATTTTATTGATGAGTTTGGTAAAAAAAATATCGCTGTTAATTTGCAGGATGAAAGAATTGAGAATCTTATTTTCTCAGGTTCTCTTGATCCTAAATATACAGGCGGCTTCAGCAATACTTTTAATTATAAAAATCTTTCTTTAAATGTATTTGTTACTTACCAGGCCGGCAATAAAATAAGGTTATATCCGTCTTTTAGAAGTTCGTATGTTGATTTAGATGCAATGCCCAAAGAGTTTTACGATCGTTGGGAAATGCCGGGAGACGAGACTATCACCAATGTACCTGCAATCAGTGATGCTTACTTTAATCTTGTTAACCAATCAAATTATCCTTATAATAATTATAATTATTCCAATATAAGAGTGGCTGACGGAGGATTTGTGCGCTTAAAAACGGTATCTCTTACTTACCAGTTGGGAAATAAAGGGATAGAAAAGTTATCCGTTTTTAAAAACCTGTCATTAACAGCAGCAGTTACAAATCCATGGCTTATTTATTCAGACAAAAAACTACAAGGTCAGGATCCTGAATTTTTTAATGCAGGCGGAGTGGCTCAGCCAATTCAAAAACAAATAACACTTTCAGTAAGAGCAGGATTTTAAAATGAACAGAATGAAAAGAACAGCAATATTATTTATTTCATGTGTTTTACTAATGTGCAATTCATGTAATAAATTTCTTGATAAAGAACCTGATAATCGTGCTAAATTAAATTCGCCGCAAAAGGTTTCTCAATTACTTGCAAGTGCATATCCCCAGGCAAATTACCAGGCCATGGGAGAAATTTCATCTGATAATGCCGGTGATATTGGCACTAACGCACTTGATGTGCCGGACTGGATAACGTTGGATGAAGACCTTTATTTTTATCGGGACAATAAAGGTTCCGGCACGGATGAAGATACTCCTGAAGGCTATTGGTTTGGGTGTTATAAAGCTATAGCTGCAGCTAATCTTGCATTGGAAACTATAAGCCAGGTGCCTGATCCAAATAATTACACAACACAAAAAGGTGAAGCGCTTGTGGCCAGGGCTTATGCTCATTTTATGCTGGCAAATTTCTTTGCAAAATTTTATAATGAAGCAACTTCCGCTACAGATCCCGGTATTCCTTATGTAACAGAACCTGAAACAGTTTCAATTAAACAATACGACCGTAAAACGGTAAAGTATGTGTACGATATGGTGGAAAAAGATTTGCTTGACGGATTGCCGTTACTAAACGATGATACTTACAATGTTCCCAAATTTCATTTTAACAAGGCTGCTGCTTATGCTTTTGCAACAAGATTTTATTTATATAAAAAAGATTATGCAAAAGTGATAGCTTATGCCCAACAGGCTGTAAGCGAAAATACATTTGCTGCTAATTTAAGACCGTGGAACACTGTTTATTCAACCTTGCCAATTAATGGCAATGGAAGCTTGCAACAAGTCTATACAAAATCTACTGAAACTGCTAACCTTCTTTTAGTTGAAACAAAATCATGGTGGTTCCGGATAATCTTTCAGGGCAGGTATGGCCTAACTCCTGTAATAATAGCAAATAGTATAAGATCTGAGCCTGTTGCGGGAGGTGATTGGGCATTTCCTTTAGCTTCAATAGCGGAAGGACATTTTTTTGTACCTAAAACTGATGAATTCTTTGTGGAAACTTCTTTGGGCAGCGGTATTGGAGATGGCTGGGTAATGGTTCCTTTATTTACTGCAGAAGAAGTGCTTTTTAATTTGGCAGAAGCATACACTTACACAGGTCAGTACGATAGAGCAATCAATTTATTGAATGTATACCTTAGTACACGTATTTCACAATACGATCCTGCATCAGATAATATAGATGCAAATAAAATTACATCCCATTACAATACAGATATAAAACAAGGATTAATAAATACCCTGCTGGATTACCGTAAAGTTGAATTCATCCATGAAGGAATGCGCTGGTTCGACATTTTAAGGTATGGCATTGAAGTGACACATAAATCCATAAATGGGAGTGAAAGCGTTACGCTTACTAAAGATAACCCTCACCGTGTATTTCAAATACCACCAACTGCTGTGGCGCTATCTGGCATTCAGCCTAATCCACGATAATTAAAACTATGGATCACCTTTATATATATTAAAACATGAACTATAAATTATGAAAGCGTTCAAAATATTTCTAGCAACCATATTCTTTGTACTTATAATATCATCCTGTAAAAAAAATGATACATTAAGCACGGTTACTGATATACCAGGGCTTGGCGGAGATACATGGACACAGGGGCCGATTGATAAATGGATATACGACAGCCTTACTTTGCCTTTTAATATAGATGTAAAATATAAGTGGGATGAATTTGCGTTAGCTCAGTTAGATAAATCGGTAGTTCCTGTAAAAGAACCGATAGTAATTCCCTTACTTAGTTCACTTAAGCGGGTATGGCTTGATACTTACATTGCGGAAATTGGAAATGATTTTTTAAAAACGTATTGCCCTAAATTTTTCGTGCTTGCAGGCAGCGCTGCTTATGGCTATGATGGTACCGCTCTACTTGGCCAGGCTGGCGGCGGAAGGCAGATATTTTTGCTTCAACTAAACTATTTCAGAAATAAAACTATGCCCGGATATGTGCCGTCAGATACGCTTGTGCAATTAAATGCTTTTCATACAGTAGAGCATGAGTTTGCTCATATATTTGATCAAACAAAAAAACGCCCTTTTGATTTTGACAAAATAAACCAAGGCTTATATAGCAGCGACTGGATAAATGTTAGCGACGCAGAAGCACAAAGAGATGGTTTTATTACAGCGTATGCTTCAAGTGTGGCCGCAGAAGACTTTGCAGAAATGGTTGGGATCATGCTGATAGAAGGTAAACAAGGCTTTGATAATATGGTTAGCAATATAACAGAAACGAGTGTTCGGGGCACTACTCCGCAACAGGCGCAGGCAAGGTTACATCAAAAGGAAGCGGTGTTAGTTGATTACTTTAAAAAATCATGGAACATTGATTTTTATAGTTTGCAGGCAAGAACAAGAGCTGCAATAAACCAGGAATTTCATTAATCAATTATTTTGAGCCGTGTATAAATCTTATAATATGAGAAAGGTTTTTATATTTTTATGTAGTATCAGTTTCATTTTTTCAGCATGTAAAAAAAGTACTGATCATGTATTTAATCAATCTCCTGATGAACGGATAAATGCGGCGCTTGCTTCATACCAGTCAACATTAACAGGAGCGCAAAATGGCTGGAAAGCCTTTATAACAGTGAATGGCGGCACAGGAGCTACCTACAGTTTTTATTTTAAATTTCACAACGAAAACAGGGTGAATATGGTTTCAGATTTTGATTCTGCATCCGCGGTTACGTTGCAGGAGAGCAGTTTTCGTTTAAAGGCAGAGCAGCAGCCTACACTTATTTTTGATACGTATTCATATGTGCATGTTTTAGCAGATCCGAATGAAGCAACTTCTGTTGTTTTTGCAAATGTAAATGGTGGCCCGGTTGGCCAGGGTTTATTATCAGACTTTGAATTTATTATTGATAGCGCTAAAATTAAAACAGATACAATTGAAGTAACCGGAAAGGTTAACCACAGTAAACTGATTTTAGTAAGAGCAACAAAAGAAGAAGAAGATGCTTATAGCAGCGGACAATTTGTTTTATTTTCAAATTATTTAAATAAGATACTTACCTATTTTAAAAGACTTTCTATAGGTGGTGAACTGTATGATATAAGAGTAAATCCAGTTTCACGTTCCATCGTTTTTAGCTGGGTGGATGCAGGAGGCAATGCTCAAACTTTTTCTACTAATTACTATAATATTTTAAATGGAATCACATTAGCACAGCCCTTTGTAAATGGTAACCGCATTATAAATAGTTTTACAAATGCAGTATGGGATGGCACTTCACTCACTGTATCTGCAGGCGGAAATTCAGGTGTTATCACGCCTACTGTTTTTCCTCTAAAATTAGATGTAGCAGCACCAAAAAGGTGGTGGGATGCCGCAATAAATAATGGGAATGCTTACTGGTATTCTCCACAGGGATTTCACGTAAATGGTATAGATGATGCCTTTGGAATAGGTTCTGTTGACAGGTTATATTTCCTTATATACTGGCCAAAATATGATACAGGCAATGATTTGTTTGCTCCTGTTTTTATTGATTCGGCTGGTACAGGCCTGGAGATTCATTATGGTACAGCACCGGCAACGCCTGCATTTACTTCCAATGGCCGGGCAGTATTTACAGAATTAGGATATTATGGAACTTATCCTTCAACAGGTCCGGCAGCTCAAAGCAAAGCTTTATTGTATAATCCTAATGGTTATTACTTTGTACAAACAAGTGCAACTTCTTATGATATGGTAAATGCTTTAGATGGCAAATCATGGATTAGCTGGTTTATGTAACCTGATATGGTAAGCTTTGGATTGAAGCTACATTATGAGTACAAATTATTTTTTTAAAACAATCAATAATATTTTTATCAGTTACGCGATATTCTCTGAAAGTTTGCCTAAATTGTTTTTAGTTACAGCAATTAAATATTAATACATTCTCTTTTAAAAATCATTGCATCAACTTAATAAAATTTAAAAACCAAAAGCTCATGAAATTAAAGTTATTCAGCATCCCATCTGTTTTATTATTATCAATTGTTTTATTTATTGCTTCTTGTGCTAAGGATGGGGCTACAGGCCCTGCCGGACCCGCTGGCCCACAAGGATCACAGGGAATTCCGGGACCTGCCGGTGCAAACGGAACCACTGGTGCTACAGGCGCAACCGGCACTGCCAATGTAATGTACTCTCCTTGGTTAAATGTAAAATACCAGGGAAGTGATACTACTGGTTGGTTTGCAGGAATTGATGCTCCTAAATTGGTAGATTCAATAATAAACCAGGGAGATATAAAAGTGTATTTTAATGCAGGAAGCGACTCTGCCGACAACCAGTTAGTTTTTACCTTGCCCATTACTGATATATTGGTTACCGGCGCTATTATAAATCCTTACTTTCAAAGCCAGATAATTAATTTAGTATCAACAGCGGATGCAAGTTCAGATTCTCTTAATGGTTATCATTATTTTCAATACAGGTATATTCTTATTCCGGGTAGTGTAAAAACCGGAAAGCCTGTTACGAGTGGTGGCACTAATACCAGCATTGACTGGAATGATTATAAGCAGGTAAAGAAATACCTTAATTTGAAAGATTAAATTTTTCTTGTCTTAAGATCTATAAACCTTTCATTATTGTATTTAATAAACGGACCATCATGTTAGAATATGATAGTCCGTTTTATTTATGCTTATTCTTATAAATTAATTATTACGTTGATTTATTCAATAAAAATATTTATTGATATTATTTCTTATTTTAAAAACATCGTAACTCAGTTTTACTGTGTCTATTGTTAAAAACTATTTTCATTTTTCAAAAGATTTTACTCTTCTGATTGCACTACATTCTACAAAACTTGCTTTCTTTAAATAATCTTACTGCAAAAACGGCTAAGCAAGTCAGGCAAATCCTTTATAATTGTGGATGTAGTAAGGTGTTTCAATTTTACTTTCAATTTAAGCCACTTTAATCGTGCATGCATTTCTCATTTCATGTACCAAAACCGTACATAGCATGTATCAAAAACGAACTACCTTTCTATTGATTTGTCTCAAATAAGTTGAAAATCATTTACTTGTAATCTGGCATGTGTTTAACAGTACATAAAAACTTATAATACAAAACATAAAAATTAACGACTTCGTTTATGTTTAAAAATTATGTAAACATTGCCATCAGAACACTTGCCCGTCATAAAGCATATGCTGCTATAAATATTGGGGGATTAGCCGTGGGGATAGCAGCTTGCCTTTTACTTTTCCTGGTAATAAATTACGAACTCAGCTATGATAAATTTCAGCCTAATTATAAACGGATTTATCATGTGGTAACGCAGGATAAATTTTCAGATGGTATTACCTATAATCCGGGAGTACCTGTGGCGGCAGTGGATGCCTTGCGTTTACAATTCCCGGATATTTCATTTGCTCACATCAATTCAAATTATGGAAGCCAGGTAACCGTAAACCATACTGACAGCATTTCTCCGGATAAAAAATTCATAGAAGAAACAGGCCTTTTCTTTTGTGATCCAAAATTTTTCCAGGTTTTTAATTATAAATGGCTTGCAGGTAATGCAGGTGTTTTAAACGATCCTAATACTGTTGTTCTTACTAAAAAAGTGGCGGAAAAGTATTTTGGAACCTGGCAGCAATCGCTTAATAAACTTATAAAATTAGACAATGCAATCACTTTAAAAGTTTCCGGAATTTTACAAGACGTTCCCTTAAATTCGGATTTCCCTTTGGGTGTATTAGTTTCTTATGAAACTTTAAAAAATAATGGCAGCAAATACAATTATTATCCTGACTGGAATACACTTTCAAGTAATTTCCAGGTATTTGCACTGCTTCCACAAAATGTAAAGGCTGATGTTATAAATAAACAATTACTTCAATTCAGCAAAAACAATTATACAGGAAGAGGAAACTCTGTAAGAACCAATTCTCTTCAGCCACTCAGCAAACTGCATTTTGATAACCGCTTTGATATTTTCGGCAATCATGTAACAAGCATGTCGGTGTTGTGGACGTTGTCTCTCATTGGTATTTTTATAATAATAATGGCTTGTATTAATTTCATCAATCTTGCTACAGCACAGGCTGTAGGCCGATCAAAAGAAGTAGGCATAAGAAAAGTATTGGGCAGCAATCGTAAGCAACTTTTCTTCCAGGTGATGAGTGAGACCGCATTGGTTGTAATTGTAGCGGCTATTTTAGCAGCAGGTATTGCAGCACTTTGCCTGCCCTATATAAAACACTTTGCATCTATCGAAGAAAAACTTAGCCTGTTTAATCTAAATACCTTATTTTTTTTATTACTTATAATTAGTGTTGTAACATTATTATCCGGCATATATCCATCCCTGGTGCTTTCCGCGTATAATCCTGCGCTTGCTCTTAAAAATAAAATTACTTCGGCTAAGGTTGGCGGCATCTCGTTAAGAAGAGGATTGGTAGTTACACAATTTGCCATTTCTCAGGTATTAATAATCGGGACCATTGTTGCAGTTACTCAAATGAATTTTGTTAACCATGCAGACCTTGGTTTTAATAAAGAAGCTGTACTTATTTTATCGGGAAATTATGATAGTGTGTTAAGAGCGAAGCTGCCTGTGTTTAAAGAAAAATTATTGCAAACACCCGGTGTTCAATCTGTAAGCTTTTGCACAGATGCGCCATCATCTGATAATACATGGAGCACCAACTTTGCTTTTGATCATAAAGAAGATGAAAAATTCCAGTTGTCTTTAAAGTTTGCAGACGAAGATTATTTTAAAACATATGGGTTGAATATGTTGGCTGGCCGGGCATATGGCAAAAGTGATTCTATAAGGGAAGTGGTGATAAATGAAACATTACTTGGAAAACTTGGCCTGAAAAATCCCGACGATGCAATAAGTAAAGATATTAACCTTGGACAAGGGCCGTGGAAGAAAATCGTTGGTGTAGTAAAAGATTTCAAAACAAATTCTTTAAGAGAAAATATAAAGCCTCTTTTAATTGCTGAGCGAAGTGATTATTATAGCCTTACATCTGTAAAGCTTAGGTCATCTAATATCGCTGAAACACAAGCCAGGATTCAATCTGCATGGAATCAGTTTTTTCCTGAGTATGCTTATACAAGTGCCTTCTTTGATGAAAATGTAGCCAGGTTTTACGAACAGGATCAGCATCTGTCTTTACTATATAAGATATTTGCAGGCATCGCTATTTTCATTTCCTGCTTAGGATTATATGGACTCGTATCTTTTATGGCTGTTCAAAGAACAAAAGAAATTGGCGTAAGAAAAGTGCTTGGTGCATCAGTAGCTAATATTGTTTATCTTTTTTCAAAAGAATTTACCATACTTATTGCCATTGCATTTGTGATAGCTGCGCCTGTTGCCTGGTTCATGATGAATACCTGGCTCAATGATTTTGTATATAAGATTAACTTAGGGATCCAAGTCTTTTTGCTTGCCATAATAATTTCGATAACAATTGCATGGATAACCGTTGGCTATAAGGCTATAAAAGCTGCGGTTGCAAACCCGATAAAAAGTTTAAGAACAGAATAAATTGCGGTACTATTTATAAATTAAAAATTTAAAATTAAAGATCATGAAGAAATATTTTGTTACGATTATGCTTGCCTTGCAAACATTTTATTTAGTTGCACAAAACAGGAATAATAAAGAACCTTTTCTTATTAAATCACTATCTAATTCATCCATTAAAAAAGTGATGGCTGAAACAAGTGGAGGAAATATTTCTGTTGAGGGAACTGCAAATGATGCAAGAATAGAAGTATATGTTGATCAGAACAATAATGGCAATCTTTCAAAAAGTGATATTCAAAAAAAGCTTGATGAAGATTACAATTTTAATGTTTCTGTTGAAGATAATAAGCTTACTGCTTTGGCAAAGCCAAAACATGAGAATATGAATTGGAAAAAAGCGCTCAGCATTTCTTTCCGCATATTTGTACCGGAAAATGTAGCTACAGAACTTTCTACAAGTGGCGGAAATATTGAGTTACATAACATATCTGGTAATGAAAATTTTACAACAAGCGGAGGAAACCTCCAGATAGATAATGTGAGCGGAAACATGAAGGGAAGAACTTCAGGAGGGAATATTGACCTTTCAAATTCAAAAGAAGAGATTGACCTGCAAACCAGCGGAGGAAATATACAAGCGAGCAATTGTACAGGTAATCTTAAGCTTGAAACCTCCGGAGGTTCATTAAAATTGAATACTTTAAATGGAAATATTAAAGCCGGCACAAGTGGCGGAAATGTTAAGGGTGAAGATATTTCCGGAGAATTAATTTCTCACACTTCCGGCGGAAACATTGATCTGCAGAGGTTATCCTGCAGTCTTGAAACCTCAACCAGTGGCGGAAATATTGATGTATCCATTAAGGAATTCGGCAAATATGTTACGATAAATAATTCAGGAGGAAATATTAGTTTGCAAATACCACGAAGCAAAGGTGTTGATCTGAAACTCTCTGCTGATAAAATCAAAACCGGCACTCTGAATAATTTCAACGGCAATACCGAGAATGATCAGATTAATGGAACATTAAATGGCGGCGGCATTCCGGTGACTGTAACGGCTTCGAGCGGAAAAATTAATCTTTCATTTAATTAAAGAAAGCCTCACGTGAATTTTTTCCAAAGGAGAGGACTTGTGGAGAACCTCACCTAAATCCTCTCCAAAGGAGAGGACTTGTGGAGATAACCTCACCTAAATCCTCTCCAAAGGAGAGGACTTGTGGAGAATATCATTGAAGCAAAATTTATTAATAACAATCAACTAATCTTCCCCCTTCGGGGCAATAAGAAGAACACTTTATGATAGAACTGCAACACGTTTCAAAATGGCACATACAGGGCGGAAGACATGTCTTTATTTTAAAAGATATCTCGCTCTCTATAAAAGAAGGAGAATTTATTTCTGTAATGGGTCCTTCAGGCTCAGGTAAATCAACCTTATTAAATGTAATAGGAATGCTTGACGAGCCATCTGAAGGTGAGTATTATTTTATGGACCAGGCGGTGCATACGTTAAAAGAAAAACAACGGTCTCAATTATATAAACATCACATTGGGTTTGTTTTTCAGGCATATCATTTAATTGACGAACTAACCGTTTATGAAAATATTGAAACGCCGCTTCTTTACCAGGATGTAAAAGGCTCTGAAAGAAAAGCAATGGTTGCAGATATGCTGGACAGGTTTCAGATGGTGGGAAAAAAAGATCTGTTTCCAACACAACTTTCCGGTGGCCAGCAACAGTTAGTTGGCATTGCAAGAGCTTTAATAGTTAAGCCAAAACTTTTACTTGCAGATGAACCAACCGGCAATCTCAATTCAAAACAAGGTGAAGAAATAATGGAATTATTCAGTGTATTAAATAAAGAAGGTGTTACTATTATCCAGGTAACTCATTCAGAAAAAAATGCAGCTTATGGCTCACGTATTATTAACCTGTTAGATGGCAGAATACAACTTTAAAAATTGATTTAGCGATGAAAAGATTTGCATTAATAATAATTTGGCTTATAATATTAAATAACAGCAGAGGTTATACGCAACAACAAATTGATTCTGTATTCACCTTGAGACAGTGCGTGGATATAGCTCTCACAAATAACTTGCAGGTAAAACAAAATGAATTACAAACACAAACAGATTACATAAGCCTTAAGCAGGCCAAAAATAATCGTATACCCCAGGTTGCTGCAAACATAAGTCATGGTATTAACCAGGGACGAAGTATTGACCCTTTTACTTATAGCTATACTAATCAAAAAATCAATTTTGCAAACTATGATCTATACGGCAGTATAACGTTATTTAATGGCGGCCAAATAAAAAATAATGTAAATAAAAACAAATTAGGATACCAGGCAAGCCAGATGGATTTGCAGCAAATTAAAGAGAACACCATGCTTAGTATTATCCTGGCTTACCTGCAGATTTTAAATAATGAAGACCTTGTTCAGCAATCAAAAAATCAATATGGATTATCTCAAAAGCAGGTTGAACGGTTGGAGATATTAAATAAAGAAGGCTCAATAATACCTGCGCAATTATATGAGTTGAAAGGACAACTGGCCAACGATCAGCTCGCTTTGGTAGACAATGAGAATGCCCTTGATGCAGCAAGGCTTGCCCTTTGCCAGCTGATGAATATCCCTTATAAGAAAATAAGCGTAGTAAGAATTGAATTAAAAGATGTTACTGCTTTAAGCGAAACTAATCCATCTGAAATTTATCAATCTGCATTACAACAGTTTCCCGCAATTAAAGCTGCGGCTTTACGTCGGAAAAGTGAAGAGGCAGCAATAAAATTTGCAAGGGGCGCATTTTATCCAAGTATAAGTATTGGCACCGACCTTTTTACAAACTTTTCTTCTGCAGCAAGTACAAATATTTTTAAAAATACCGTAGAAGTTCCATCCGGAGATTTTGTGGATGTAAACGGATCCAAAGTTCCTGTTATCACCAGTAAATCTAATTTCACGTCTCAAAAAATAAAGTATTTTGATCAATTTAAAAATAACTATAGTACATCTGTAAGTCTTAATATTCACATACCTATCTTAAATTTTAACCAGGCCAGAAACAGTGTTGCTATAGCCAAAGTACAATACAATAATGCAGCGTTTCTGGAGCAAAGTGCTAAAACACAACTCTCTCAAAATATTGAGCAGGCCCATTTTAATATGACCGCAGCTTATAAAAAGTATACAACTTTGCAACAACAGGTAAGTGATTTTACAGAAGCTTATAAAATTGCAGAAGTGCGTTTTAATGAGGGTGCAACAAACCAGGTTGAATACCTTATTGCAAAAAATAATCTTGATAAAGCAAATATAAACCTGATAATTGCACGCTATGATTACATTTTCAGAACAAAAATTATAGATTATTATATGGGGAAACTGGTTTTATAATTACACTATAGCTCATAGATAAATTTATTTATTTACTTTCGCCCTGTAAACGTTTAATGCGCTTGCATTATAAACAGGATTTTTAAACCAAACTATTTTTTTATGAAGATCTAAGCAGGGCTTAGAATTTCATTTTGATAAGCCCTTCACTCTTGTATAATTACACCTAAATGGCTGTAATTGTTTTTGCATTTTTATTACTCAATCTTATTTATTTTATCATGACTACTTATACAAATTATAAGAGCGGCAAGGGCATATTATCTTTTATTAAACTTGCTTTATCAAGCAAGCAACATGATTTTACAACCGGCAGTATTCGCAAAGCAATTTTTCTGCTTGCTATTCCTATGATACTTGAAATGTGCATGGAAAGTTTATTTGCTGTAGTGGATATTTTCTTTGTTGGAAAGTTAGGGTCTGATGCAACAGCTACCGTTGGCTTAACTGAATCAGTACTTAATATAGTTTATTCCATAGCTTTTGGTTTATCAATGGCAACAACTGCAATGGTGGCAAGGCGGGTTGGCGAAAAGGATTACGATGGTGCTGCAAAGGCAGGCACACAGGCCATTTTAGTGGTTTTCAGTATAGCTGTATTGATAAGCATTACGGGAATATTTTACGCTGAAAATATGTTGCGCTTAATGGGTGCCACGCAACAAATAATAAATTCCGGTACTACCTACATAAGAATTATGCTTACCGGAAACATAGTGATCATGTTTCTTTTTTTATTGAACGGAATTTTTCGGGGAGCAGGTAATGCATCTATTGCAATGCGAAGTCTTTGGCTTGCTAATATTTGTAATATTATTTTATGCCCGCTGCTTATTCACCAGTTTGGCTTAAAGGGTGCAGCTATAGCAACCACTACCGGACGTGGCATTGGTGTATGTTACCAGCTATGGCATCTTTTAAAAGGAAAGGGTATTATCAAAATTAACCTGCATCATTTTATGCCCGATAAGCAAGTGCTTAAAAATTTGTTGAAAGTGGCGTCTACAGGTACTTTGCAATTTTTGATTGGCTCAGCAAGCTGGATAGCAATGGCGAGGTTTATGACAGACTTTGGAAGTGAAGCAGTGGCAGGATATACTATTGCGATTCGATGGATTGTGTTTTTTATTTTGCCTGCTTTTGGTTTAAGTAATGCTGCGGCTACATTGGTTGGTCAAAATCTTGGCGCAAAGCAACCGGAGCGTGCAGAACAATCTGTATGGAAAACTGCAAAGTACAATGCCATATTTATGGCTTTCGTTTCGCTGGTGTTTCTTTTATTTGCAAGATTTTTTGTTGAGATAATTAATAAAGAACCGGCGGTTATAGAGGTAGCAGTATTAGCGTTGCGAATTATAAGCCTTGGCTATGTTTTTTATGGAATTGGTATGGTTATGATGAATGCATTTAATGGTGCCGGCGATACTAAAACGGTAACATGGTGTAATTTATTTTGGTTCTGGGTATTTCAAATTCCTTTTGCGTATTTGCTCGCTATTGTTTTGCATTTTGGGCCGAAAGGTGTATTTATTGCCATCGTACTTACAGAAACATGCATCACAATTACAAGCGCAATACTTTTTAAAATGGGCAAGTGGAAGTTAGTAAAGATTTAATTCGGGAGATAGGAATGCTTTGCATAAATGAGGTAAGTTAAACAGGTTGCCAAACCAGTATTATGCAGAAGAATTAAAAATTCTTTTTGCATTGAAAGTAGTTGTTGCTGCAACTTCTTCAATAGTGATATTTTTAAGATCAGCAATTTTTTGAGCAATATATTTTATATAACTACTTTCATTTCGTTTACCACGATAAGGGACCGGTGTGAGATAAGGCGAGTCGGTTTCCAAAACAATATATGACATATCTATGTCTTTTATAGCTTCAGCAACACCTGCGTTTTTATAAGTAACTACTCCTCCAATACCCAATAAAAAGCCAGCATCTATAATGTCAAGTGCATCTTGATAATTTCCGCTAAAGCAATGGAAAACACCATGTAATCCTTTGGCAGTATACATCTTTACTACATCAATCGTTTCCTTCATCGCATTGCGTGTATGTATAACAAGAGGTAAATTATATTGCAGCGCCCACTCAATTTGTTGGTGGAAACTTTCATATTGCTGATCAGTAAAAGTTTTATCCCAATAAAAATCAAGCCCGGTTTCCCCTATGGCAATAAACTTTTTCTTCTGTAACCAATCGTGCACATACATTAATTCATTCTTATAATTTTCTTTTACTGAAGATGGATGTAAACCCATCATGGAAAAACATTTACCCGGATACTTACTTTCAAGAGAATGCATTGCTTCAGTTTCACTGCTATCTATGGCCGGCAAATAAAATTCTTCTACACCTTCATTAAATGCATTCAACATTACCACATCTATATCATCTTTAAAATCGTTTAAGTAGAGATGCGTATGTGTATCTATAATTTTCATTTATGAAGAATATAAACCAAAAGGATTAGATGAAAATGCACGAAAAAAATAAGCTATGAGATCAAACTGATTAATAATAAATAAAAAATAAAATATTTTCATTAAAAAAGAAAAATAAATCACTTAGTATAATTACGATATCACAAAATAATTGCGAAATAATGATCTGAAATCATTCAAAAAACATTTATGTGCATAAAATGTAACTTTTTAAAATTCAATTACTGACATATACGTTATAAAAATAATAGCATCTCTTGTACATTCAAAAACTCGCAAATTTATACGTAAATCTACGTGTTTCACTTCCATCTTTTTAAAATACGACCGTAATTTTACTATCACTTAAATCGTTCATTTATATAAACTTATGAGAAATTCTTATGGAAATTATTTTAAAATATATTAACTTCACAATAGTTTTCATAGGGTACGGATTAAAAACGGGCCAGGGTTTCTACCCCGGCCTATTTTTTTGTTATCAAGGCATCACATTATCAGCAATCGCCCTAAAAACAAATCCTTTTTCTGAAAAAAAATCAAGCACTTTTGGCAACGCATGTGATAATTTTTCAAAGGCTTTTTCACTATCATGAAATACAATGATTGAACCTTCCTTTGTATTTTTTACTACGTTATCAGAGCACTTTTCCGCAGTAACATCTTTATCAAAATCGCCGCTTAATACGCTCCACATCACAGTGATTAATTTATATTTTTCAGCGCTGAGTTGCGCTAATTGAAACTTTGTAATTCTTCCATAAGGCGGCCGAAATAAATTGCTATCAATGCTTTTTTTTGCTTTAAAAACATTTTGCAGATAGGCTTCATCTTTTTCTTTCCAGCTATTCAAATGATCGTATGTATGATTACCGGGCTTATGTCCTTCATCAAGTATCCTTTGATAGATATTGAAATATTGCTGAACGTTTTTTCCTATGCAAAAAAAAGTTGCTTTGGCATTATATTTTTTAAGCTGCTCTAATACAAAAGGCGTGGCTTGCGGATGAGGGCCATCATCAAAAGTGAGGTATATAACCTTTTCATTCGTCTTAATATCCCAAACACATTGCGGGTATATTTTTTTTAACAACCAGGGCGTTTTTATGAAATAAAACATTTTTGAAGATTAAAATTAATGTACAATAATAATTACAAGTATAATTGACCTTCTGCCTGTTTACTTTAACAAGCTTACAAATTTTTATGTTCATCATTGCAGATAAATTAAAATGGAACTGCCTCTTTATCTTTGCAGCATGAGTAAAGTAAGGGTTCGTTTTGCACCAAGCCCTACAGGCGGCTTGCATTTAGGCGGTGTTCGTACCGCTTTATACAACTATCTTTTTGCAAGGCAACACAGCGGTGATTTTATACTGCGTATTGAAGATACTGATCAAAGCAGGTATGTGCCCGGAGCTGAAGAATATATTTATGAATGCCTTAACTGGTGCGGCTTACAGCCTGATGAAGGACCGCATGAAGGTGGAAATTATGCGCCTTACAGGCAAAGCGAAAGAAAAGAAATATACAGGGAATATGCAGAGCAATTAGTTAAAGATGGATATGCGTACTATGCTTTTGATACCCTGGATGAGATTGAAGCAATGAAAAAAAGGTTGAAGGATGACAGTAAAGCAAATCTTCAATATGATCATTCAGTAAGAATGCAAATGAATAATTCTTTAAAATTAATGCCTGAAGAAACTCAGGCGCTTTTAAATACAGGCACACCTTATGTTATCCGTATAAAGATAAATCCGGATGAGTCTGTTTCATTTAATGATATGATTCGGGGCAGAGTAGATTTTAGTACAAACAATATTGATGATAAGGTTTTACTTAAAGCTGATGGAATGCCTACTTATCATCTTGCAGTAGTTGTAGATGATTATTTAATGAAAATAAGTCATGTGTTTCGTGGTGAAGAATGGATGCCAAGTTCTCCGGTACATGTTCTGTTGTGGAACTATCTTGGCTGGCACGATCTTATGCCTCAATGGGCGCATTTGCCTTTAATATTAAAACCTGATGGTAATGGAAAGTTAAGCAAAAGAGATGGCGAACGCCTCGGATTTCCTGTGTTTGCAATGAACTGGAAAGACATACAATCAGAAGAAATAATAATGGGTTTTAAAGAAATAGGGTTTCTTCCGGAAGCCTTTATAAATCTGCTTGCGCTGCTTGGTTGGAGCGATGGAACTGAACAGGAAATTTTTTCACTTAATGAATTGATACAAAAATTTAAAATTGAAAAAGTACATACTGCAGGCGCAAAATTTGATTTTGAAAAAGCCAAATGGTTCAATCATGAATGGATAAAAAAGTTGCCTGTTACAAATTATCAACTCCGGGTAAAAAAAATATTTGAAGACAAAGGAACGGTAATTAATAACGATGAAAAATTTTTAAAAATTTTGGAATTAGTAAAAGATCGTTGCCATTTGCTCACTGATTTTTATGAACATGCAAATTTCTTTTTTGTTGCTCCGCAAAAAATTGATGCGGATACCGTTGCAATAAAATGGAATGATAATAAACAAATGTTTTTTGTTGAATTGATGAGAGCATATGAATTAACTACATTGTGGCAACCTGCCGATTTGGAAAAAGATTTTAAAGAATTAGCCGCAGCCAATAAATTAAAGCCTGGTGAGTTAATGTTACCATTTCGTATAATGCTTGTTGGCGGTAAATTTGGGCCGGGAGTGTTTGAAATTGCTGCATTAATTGGCAAAGAAGAAACAATAAAGCGCATTAAGTATGCATTAGAATTGTTTGGCAAAGCTGCCTGATTTTTTTATTTTTTACCATGCAAAAAACCAACAGGTTAATATATTTTCTTGCTCTCATAAAACTTATTGTTCCGTTTATTTTACAAAATTCTTATTATGAACCGCACCGGGATGAATTTCTATACCTCGCCCAGGGAGCGCACCTGGCGTGGGGTTACTTGGAAATCCCGCCATTGCTTTCTGTATTTGCATGGCTTACGCACTTCTTTGGAGAAGGAATTTTTTGGGTCAAATTATGGCCGTCTTTATTTGGCGTTTTTACTTTTATAGTTACAGGAAAAATTGTTCAATCTCTCGGTGGAAAATCATTTGCAATTTTTCTTGCATTTCTTCCATTTATATTCGGTGTATACTTAAGGCTTTTCTTTCTTTTTCAGCCAAACCCTCCTGAAGTTTTTTTCTGGACAATGATTGCTTTCACCATTATCCGGTTTAATCAAACCAATAAAAATAAATGGCTTTATGTTTTAGGAATTAGTATTGGCCTGGGAATGCTCAGCAAATATTCGGTTGCATTTTTTGTACTAAGTATACTGGCTGGTTTACTTCTTACTAAACAAAGAAAATTGTTTAGTAACCTGCATTTTTATCTTGCGGCATTTATTGCAGTGCTCATCTTTCTGCCAACATTTTTTTGGGAATATCACCGGCATTTTCCGGTAATGGTTCATATGAATGAGTTGCGTGATACGCAATTGCAATACATTAATCCTTCAGATTTTTTAAAAGATCAGTTGCTTATGAATCTGCCATGTTTCTTTATATGGTTGGCAGGATTGTACTTTTTATTTTTTACTTCTCAAGGTAAAATGTACCGGGCTTTTGCATGGGCATATTTTTTTGTGATTGGATTATTGCTTTGGCTTCACGGCAAAAATTATTATACGCTTGGCGTTTATCCGCCACTGTTTGCATTTGGTGCTTATTACCTTGAAAGCATTACTGCACAACGTTTCAGGGCATTTCGCTATGCATTTGTTGTTATTCCTTTTATACTTGGCGTTGTTTTTATACCAATAGCTTTGCCCATTGCAAAACCACAGGCGCTTGCTAATTATTACAAGAGAGTTGGTATTGATAAAACAGGAACATTGAAATGGGAAGATTTGCAAAATCATCCTTTGCCGCAGGATTTTGCTGATATGCTTGGATGGGAAGAGATGACAAAAAAAATGGCCAAGGCTTATGCCGGCTTAAACAGTAATGAACAAAAAAATACTTTTTTGTTTTGTGATAATTATGGCGAGGCGGGCGCTGTAAATTATTATAGATATAAATATAATCTTCCGGAAGTTCATAGCGCTAACGGAAGTTTTTTATATTGGATGCCGCGTTATCAGCACATCAATAACCTTATCTTAATTACAGATGACAAACAGGAAATGCAACATCCGTTTATCAAAGACTTTATATCTGCCGTTGCTGTTGACAGTGTTACTAATTTTTATGCAAGAGAACATGGTACACTTATCATATTATTAAAAGGAGCAAATGATGCATTTAATAAAATGTTTCAGGAGAAGATTGATGCAAAGTATGCCCTGTTCAAATGACACTTTAGTAAACTATCATTCAACAAATCATTCTTACTTTTGAGTTTATATATGGAAGCAGAATTGAAGCGGCCAATAAGAGTTCTTGTAGCAAAAGTGGGCCTCGATGGTCATGATCGCGGGGCAAAAGTTATTGCTGCATCCTTAAGAGATGCAGGCATGGAAGTAATTTATACAGGATTAAGACAAACCCCTGAAATGGTTGTGAATGCTGCATTACAGGAAGATGTGGATGCGATTGGAATAAGTGTTTTAAGTGGCGCTCACAACACTATTTTTCCAAAAATATTACAATTGCTTAAAGAAAGAGAAATGGATGATGTATTATTAACAGGTGGTGGTATAATTCCTGAAGATGATATGAAAGTATTAAATGAAATGGGTGTTGGAAAATTGTTTTCTCCCGGCGCTACTACTACCGAAATTGCTGATTATATAAAAAGCTGGGTGGCAGAACACCGG
>CAXSDW010000056.1:21925-23538 GCA_964236235.1 uncultured Chitinophagaceae bacterium | reverse complement strand
ACCAAACGTCCTTCTGCAAGAACAATAACATCTTTACCATCTATTGTATACAGATCAACCTGTGGCTTGATAGTATTTTTTGTAGTGCCATAATTTGTATTGAGCCATTCCATATCAATCTCGATATCAAAGTGTCCAATATTACAAACGATAGCTTTATCTTTCATCACACGAAAATGTTGTTCAGTGATAAGATCACGGCAACCTGAAGCAGTTACAATTATATCACCTTCTTTAACTGCATCAGCCATTTTCTTAACTTCAAAGCCATCCATTGCTGCCTGCAACGCACATATTGGATCTATCTCTGTCACTATAACACGGCAGCCTGCACCTTTTAATGAAGCGGCAGAACCCTTACCAACATCACCATAACCTCCTACCACAGCAACTTTACCGGCCATCATCACATCAGTGGCACGGCGGATAGCATCTACCAGGCTTTCTTTGCAACCATACTTATTATCAAATTTAGATTTGGTAACAGAATCATTTACATTAAAAGCAGGAATCGGCAATGTGCCTTTTTCCATTCTTTCATACAGCCGGTGAACACCTGTAGTGGTTTCTTCAGAAAGGCCTTTAATATGTTGTATCAGTTCAGGATATTTATCAAAAACCATGTTGGTAAGATCACCACCATCATCAAGTATCATATTTAATGGCTTATCGGCACTGCCAAAAAACAAAGTTTGCTCAATGCACCAATCACTTTCTTCCACTGTTTGCCCCTTCCATGCAAATACACGAATGCCGGCAGCGGCAATTGCAGCAGCAGCATGATCCTGCGTAGAAAATATATTACATGAGCTCCAGGTAACTTCTGCACCGAGCTCAACTAATGTTTCAATTAATACAGCAGTTTGAATGGTCATGTGGAGACACCCTGCAATACGGGCACCCGTCAATGGTTTCTTTGCGCCGTATTCTTCGCGTAATGCCATAAGCCCCGGCATTTCTGCTTCAGCTAATTTAATTTCTTTGCGGCCCCATTCGGCGAGGCTCATGTCTGCAACCTTATTTTTAAGGCTGAAGTCAATTTGGTTTTTTGTGATAGTTGACATAATTATTGTTTAGAATACAAATTTACGTTTTTAGAATAAACCAGCAAGAAGTTATTAAAATTTAGAATAAATAAACAACTATTCTTACTTTTATAGGATAAATGATTAGTTATTTATGTCAGAAGAAAGTAAAAAAGAAAATTCCACTATTGAAGAAATCTCATTAGATAAAAAAGATCTTGCCATTCTTCATCTTTTACAAAAGAATGCAAGAATTACCGTAAAAGAAATAAGTGATAAAATGCATTTAAGCACAACGCCGGTGCATGAAAGAATCAAGCGTATGGAAGCAAGTGGTGTGATAAAGCAATATGCAACTTTGGTGGATCATACAAAAGTGAACAAAGGATTGATGGTGATATGTTATGTATCGCTGAAGCAACACAGTAAAAATGCAGGCGCAAAATTTATTAAAACAATGGATGAATTAAGTGAAGTAACAGAGTGTTACAGTATTTCCGGTGAATTCGATTTTATGCTTAAAGTTATTTGCCAGGATATGAATGCTTATTATAATTTTCATGTAAATAAATTAAGCGCTATAGAAAA
>CAXSDW010000056.1:1192-21825 GCA_964236235.1 uncultured Chitinophagaceae bacterium | reverse complement strand
GTTCAGACAGTTTTCTGCATTATATAATCATTCATAAAATATCCTTTTCCAATCGGGATATCAATTTCAGTAACAACCTTAAATCCTAATTTTTCATAAAAATATTTTGCTTCATTTTGCCTGTTCACATTCAGTTCCAGAATCTTAATATCGAGTGGTTTTATTTCATTGATAATGTACTCAATAATTCGCTTACCAATGCCTTTTCCCTGTTCTTCGGGCAGCACATATATCCTGTAAAGCTTGTAAATTTCCCGGTTGTTTTTTTTAGGCGAATACGAGGCAAAGCCAACAGGTTTTTCGTCGTCTCTTATAAGAATGTAGGTACATTTAAGCACTTCCATCTCATGCTGCAGCGCAGAGATGCTATACATCTGATCAAGCATATATTCCATCTGCCCAGGTTCAATAATATTTTTATAGGCAACAGGCCAAATGCGATGCGCCAATTCGTTTATAATAAGAACATCACTAAGCTTTGCAGGTGTTATTGTTATCATATTATATCACCCTGATCTTTACATCAGGAGCATAAAAAATACGGTTTAATTTATCTTTAACAATGATATCAAAAAAATAAAGTTCTTCGTCCTTTTGCATGCCGCCGCCAATATTACTTCGCCATACCTGTGGTAATGGAGTGATTTTAAAAAGATCAGCAACGGTGGTAAAAACAATCTCCCGTTTACCTGTTTCTTCATTTTTGATAACGCTCTTTTTTTTATACATAAACTGGTAAGAGTTTATGGTATAAGAATTATTTTTATCATCCGTAATCTTAAGGGGTAAATTAACTAATTGGTTGGCCTCATCAACTGTTACATCTGCTGTTTGCGAGTTTCTTCCTAAGTATGTTTTAACTACCGGCGGCTTAAACTTAGTTACTTTAGTTATGGTACCCGGCGCAGTAGAAGTCTGTGCCAGTGCGGTGTTTGCGGCAACACATATAACCAACATCATGTAAATTTTTTTTATTATCATAAATATTTTATTGTT
Source organism: uncultured Chitinophagaceae bacterium (assembly GCA_964236235.1). Classification (GTDB taxonomy): domain Bacteria; phylum Bacteroidota; class Bacteroidia; order Chitinophagales; family Chitinophagaceae; genus Ginsengibacter. The sequence continues at coordinate 20,829 of CAXSDW010000056.1, read as the reverse complement.
GATATTATATGGTGTAAGAAATAAAAAAAGCTATTTTAATGAGGACAAGCTTTCTTCAATAACCCTGATTTTTGTTTCGGCATCGGCTTTCTTTTTTCGCTCTAATTCAATCACTTCAGCTTTTGCATTTTGTACAAATTTCCCGTTATTTAATTTCTTATCAACTGAATTTAAGAAACCTTTAAGATGTTCAAGGTCTTTAAGCAATTGATCGTGTTGGTGGTGTGTATTTAAATCTTGTTCTGCTCCAATAAAAAATTTATCTTTTTTAATTACAACTGTTAATAATCCTGGCATTGGCTTATCAGTATATTCAATAAGCGCTGCATTAATTTGCTTAAATAAAATGGGTTCTATTTTAGAATAAATATTTTGGTCGCCGGCCTGTATATATAATTTTAATTTTTCTTTCGGCTTGATATTATTTTTATTTTTTGCATCACGGATAGCTGTAATAATTTCCTTTAAAGTATTGCCCTGATCAAGTATGTTTTGGTCCGGAAATTCAACATGTGGTTCAAATTGCTTTATTGTAAGATCATCTTTTTGATTTCTTAATAAATGATAAATTTCTTCTGTAATAAAAGGCATAAACGGATGAAGCAATTGTAACAATGCCTCAAAAAATTGAACCGTTTTATTATAAACATTTTCAGTAACAGGTTGTTCAAATCCGGGCTTTACCCATTCCAGGTACCAACTGCAAAAGTCGTCCCAGATGAGAGAATAAATAGTTTTTAAAGCCTCGCTTAAACGAAACTGTTTATATAAAATCTCAATCTCTGCTGTTACTTCATTCAAACGGTTTTGAAACCAGGTAATAGCAAAATCATTGGTCGTAAAGTGTTCGCCTTTGTCTGTTGACTGCTGAACATTGACCATTGATTTTCTTTCTTCCCACATCTTTACAAGCTTGAGTGCATTCCATAGTTTATTATTGAAATTTCTTCCCTGTTCAAGGCTTGCTTCATCAAATAAAATATCATTGCCTGCCGGAGAAGAAACAAGAATTCCAAAACGAACTGCATCCGCGCCATATTGATCAATTAACATTAAAAGATCCGGCGAATTTCCCAAACTCTTGCTCATCTTTCGCCCCAGGTTATCTCTCACAATACCGGTAAAATAAACATCACTGAAAGGTTTGGCTTTCATATATTCAAAGCCAGCCATGATCATTCTTGCCACCCAGAAAAACATAATTTCAGGCGCAGTTACTAAAACAGAAGTTGGATAATAATAATTTATGTCTTTATTATTTGGATTTGTTATTCCTTTAAAAACTTCTATCGGCCATAGCCATGATGAAAACCATGTATCAAGAACATCTTCATCCCTTTTGAGTTGACAGTTGACAGTTGACAGTTGACGGGCTTCTTCTTCCGTTTCTGCAACCACAAATCTTCCTTCATCGTCATACCATGCAGGTATTTGCTGGCCCCACCAAAGTTGCCGGCTTATACACCAATCCTTTACATTTTCTAACCAATATTTATAAGTTGCTAAATACTTTTCTCCAGGATGAATTTTAATATCACCATCCAATACGGCCTGTAACGCAGGCCCGGCAAGCGCTTTCATTTTTACAAACCATTGCGTTGACATCTTTGGCTCAACAACAGCATTAGTACGCTGACTAAATCCTAACCGTGTTTGATATTCTTCTTCCTTTATTAAATATCCTTTTTGCCTTAATTCTTCTACAATTTTTTTTCTCGCTGCAAACCTGTCTTCACCAATATATATCTGCGCAGCTCCGCTCAAAGTTCCATCTTCATTTAATGTATCAACTATGGCGAGGTTATGTTTAAGACCAATGTTGTAATCATTAATATCATGCGCCGGAGTGATCTTTAAAATACCTGTTCCAAATTCTTTATCAACATACTCATCAAAAATTACCGGTATTTTTTTATTAATAAGAGGAACAAAAACTGACTTGCCTTTAAGATGCGTATATCGTTCATCTGAAGGATTTGCACACACAGCTGTATCACCCATTATCGTTTCAGGACGCTGTGTTGCAATAACAATGTAGTTGTCCGTTGTCAGTTGTATGTCGTCAGCACTTTTTTCACTATCAACTGTCACCTGTCCACTGTCAACTAAATATTTTATGTAGTATAACTTTCCGGTTACTTCTTTATATTCTACTTCTTCATCACTTAATGCAGTTTTAGCAGCAGGATCCCAATGGATCATTCTTGCTCCGCGATAAATAAGTCCTTTGTTATAGAGATCAACAAAAACTTTTATAACAGCCTTGTAATAATCCGGGTCCATAGTAAATGAAGCCCTGTCCCAGTCTACACTACAGCCAAGCTTTGCAATCTGCTGATAAATAATATTTCCATATTTTTCTTTCCACTCAAAAGCGTAATTTAAAAATTCTTCTCTTGATAAATTGTTTTTGTCTATGCCTTTTTCTTTAAGCATTGCAACCACTTTTGCCTCTGTTGCAATTGAAGCATGATCGCTGCCCGGAACCCAACATGCATTATAGCCGCTCATTCTTGCTTTGCGAATGAGGATATCCTGCACAGTCTCATTAAGCGTATGCCCCATGTGTAAAACGCCGGTAACATTTGGCGGAGGAATTACTACAGTAAATGCTTTTCGTTCATCCGGAGTACTTTTAAAATAACCTTTGTGCAGCCAATGTTGATACCACTTTTCTTCAATTTGGGCAGGTATATAATTCTTACTTAATTCCATTTAAAGAAAAAATTTATTAAGGTGCAAATGTAATAAAAACAAGATGCCTAACTTACTAAGGAGTTTAGTAAGTTTACACTCCAAAATTAAACTCTCTTGTACGCTATCGTTGATATTGAAACTACAGGTGGTTATGCAGGCGCCGGAGGCATAACAGAAATTGCTGTTTTCATTTCTGATGGAGAACAGATTGTAAAGCAATATCAAACTCTATTAAATCCGGTGTATATTATCCCAGGATATGTTGAAACTTTAACGGGTATAACCAATGCGATGGTTGAAAATGAAAGGCATTTTTCAATGATCGCTGATGAGTTGTATGAGCTTTTACATGATAAGATTTTTGTAGCCCATAATGTGAATTTTGATTACTCATTTATAAAATACCATCTTGCTCAAAATGGCCACGAGCTTAATTGTAAAAAATTATGTACAGTAAGATTAGGAAGACAAATTATCCAGGGAGCGCCCGGTTATAGTCTCGGCAAAATTTGCAGGCATCTTGGTATTAACATTGAACAACGCCACAGAGCCGGCGGAGATGCTGCAGCAACTGTTGAGCTTTTTCATCATCTTTTAAAAAATGATAATACAGGCTGCATACAAACAATGCTTAAAGCTAAAAGTAAAGAACAATCTGCTCCGCCTAATTTACCTGTTAAGCAGATTCAGCAATTGCCCGATAAGCCTGGTGTATATTATTTTCATGATGAGAAAGGAAAGGTTATTTATGTAGGTAAAGCAAAGAGCTTATCTAAAAGAGTTAACAGTCATTTTGCGAACAATAATCCTGCAAAACAAAAGCAGGAATTCTTACGAAAGATACATAACATCTCTTACCAAACCTGTGCTACAGAACTTATGGCTTTCATTTTAGAAAGTGTTGAAATAAAAAAACTTTGGCCTCAGCAAAACCGCAGCCAGAAAAGGTTTGAGCAATCTTACGCCTTGTACTCTTTTGAAGACAGGAATGGTTATATGCGTCTTGCAATTGAAAAGAAAAACAAAAACCTGCATCCTTTATATACTTTTAATTTGATAACGGAAGGTCATATTTTATTAAGAAAATTGTGTGAGCAGTTCCAGCTTTGCACAAAGCTTTGTTTTTTGCAATCAACTTCAATTTCATGCATTGGCCTTGCAGAAAATAAGTGCCTTGGTGCATGTGAACATAAAGAATTGCCTGCGCAATACAACATGAGAGTACAGCAATGCATTGATTATTTAAATAACGAATTGCCCACATTTGCATTGATGGATAGCGGCCTTCAGCATCACCAGCTTAGTTGCATTTTAATGGAAAAAGGGAGATTTTATGGAATGGGTTATTTGCCGCACGATTGTGCAGTACAATCTCTTGATGAACTAAAAAATTATCTTACGCCTTATTCAGAAAACGATTACATAAGAGGATTGGTTTACCAATATGCCGCAAGATTTCCGCATAAGAAAAAAGTATTAGTCAATTAACTTTTTAAGTATCTGTAAAAATATTTTCCTGTGTATCATTTTTGCGCCCAGGCTTTGTAAATGTGAAGCGTACACCTGGCAATCTATTAATTGAATACCTTCTTTTTGTAAGTATTGTACATATTTTATAAAAGCGAATTTGCTTGCATTACTCTTCTTGCTAAACATGCTTTCACCAAAGAATACTCTACCAATCTTTACACCGTATAAGCCACCAACAAGCTCTCCATTGCTCCATGCTTCTGCGCTGCTGGCATAGCCTTTTTCATGTAATGCAGCGTAGGCTTCCACTATCTCATCTGATATCCATGTGCCACTTTGATCTTTCCGTGTAACTGTTCTGCAATTTTTCACTACCTCTTTAAAAGACCTGTTAACAGTAAAAGAAAATACGCCGGAGTTTATTACTGTTTTCATACTCTTACTTATTTTTAATTCTGATGGAAATAAAACAAACCTGGGGTTCGGGCAGTACCACGTTATAGGCTCATCCCCACTATACCAGGGAAATATTCCATTGCGGTACGCAAGTAACAACCTATCGGTTGAAAGATCACCGCCGATGGCAAACATTCCATTTTTTTCAGCATAATCAACAGTAGGAAAAAACAATTCTTTACCAAGAATATATATTGACATCTAAAACATTTAATAAGATTAGTAACTTAACTTACAATTATTGATGGTTAAAAATCAAGTTTCAAAAAAATACATTTTATAACATCAATTCTGACAGCATAAAACTATGAAACACATTTTCCTTTTTGTTTTTGCTTTATCCAACACTTATCTGTTTGCGCAAAATAAAGATTATCCCATACAAGCTTTACCTTTTACCAAAGTTAAGCTTACAGATAATTTCTGGCTGCCAAGGCTCAGGATAAACCATACAGTAACTATTCCTGCATCGTTTGAAAGATGTGAGCAAACAGGCCGTGTAAAGAATTTTAAAATGGCTGCTGCAAGAAGCGGAAAATTTTGTACGCTGTTTCCATTTGATGATACAGATATTTATAAAACCATTGAAGGCGCTTCTTATTCACTGAGCTTATTTCCTGATCCAAAACTTGAAAAATACATTGATTCGCTGATTGTAATAATTGGCAAGGCGCAGGAGCCTGATGGTTATTTATACACTGCAAGAACAATAAATCCGAATAATGTAGGGCCGTGGGTTGGCAAAGAAAGATGGGAAAAAGAAAGAGAGCTGAGCCATGAATTATATAACGCCGGCCACATGTATGAAGCCGCAGCAGCGCATTACATGGCAACTAATAAAAGAACTTTCCTGGATATTGCTTTAAAGAATGCTGACCTTGTTTGCTCCGTTTTTGGGCCTGGCAAAAAGCATGTTGCTCCCGGTCATGAAATAGTTGAAATGGGTTTGGTAAAGTTATATCGCATCACCGGTAAAAAAGAATATTTGCAAACTGCTGCGTTTTTTGTAGAAGAACGCGGACATTATAATGGCTACGATTCTACAAGTAAAGATGAATGGAAAAATGGAATGTACTGGCAGGATGATAAACCTGTTGTTGACCAGACAGAAGCTGAAGGCCATGCAGTGCGGGCAGGTTATTTATATTCTGCTATGGCAGATATGGCAGCATTAACAGGAAATAAAAAATTGCTTAAAGCAATAGACACTATATGGAATAATATGGTTTCAAAAAAAATATATGTACAGGGAGGTGCAGGCGCAGTGGGCAGTGGCGAGCGCTATGGTGATAATTATGAACTACCCAATACAACTGCATACAATGAAACCTGTGCTGCCATTGCAAATGTTTTTTGGAACCAAAGAATGTTTTTATTGCATGGTGATTCAAAGTATATTGATGTGCTTGAGAAGATTTTATACAATGGTCTTATATCAGGTGTCGGGCTTGATGGCAAATCTTTTTTTTATACAAATGCTATGCAGATTAAGAACAGCTTTAAACATCCGGATATGGAACCGGTTCGCTCAGGATGGTTTCCATGTTCATGTTGCCCCACTAATGTAACAAGATTATTACCATCAGTGCCGGGTTATGTTTATGCACAAAACGATGATAAAGTTTATGTTAATTTATTCATCTCCGGCAATGCAACTTTAAATGTATCAGCCACGCCGGTTGTTATAAGCCAGCAGAATAATTATCCATGGGATGGCGATTTAAAATTTACTGTTTCACCAAAATCATCTTTACAATTTTCTTTTTTGATACGCATCCCGGGATGGGCAAGGAATGAGGCAATACCATCTGATCTTTACTCTTTTAAAAACACATCTGAAAATAAAACTGTAATTACCATTAACGGAAAACCGGCAGACTATATCATTGAAAACGGCTTTGCCGTATTAAACCGAACATGGAAGAAAAATGATTTGGTTGAAGTAAATCTGCCAATGGAAGTACGCCGTGTTGTTGCCAATGAGAAGGTGAAAAATGACATTGGCAAAATAGCCTTGCAGCGTGGCCCGATCATGTATTGTGCAGAATGGATTGATAATAATGGCAGGGCTGCAAACATCATTATTCCTGCGGATACAAAATTTACTACAGAATATAAACCTGGCCTGCTAAACGGAGTAGAACTGCTGAAAGCCAGTGTACCAGCGATTATGCTTGATACGGTTCAACAAAAAGTGTACACGCAAAACCAGGATTTTACGGCTATTCCATACTATGCGTGGGCCAACAGGGGCAAAGGTGAAATGATGTTATGGTTTCCTGAAATCATTAAAGATATTGACCTCGTGTCGGCAGAATAATTATTTTTCATCTTTGATTTTACCGCCGGGCATACCAAGCGTACTTTTCATGCCGGTAAATACTCCCTTCCATACAAGGTTAAAAAAAGACTTGGATTTTTCCCTGTCGTATTCAACAGTAAATGTTCTTAATTTACCATTGTGTGGGTTTTCATTTTTAATAAATGTATTTGCAAGAACACTCAAAAAGCTTCTTTTTTTATCTTGCGTATTCTCCTCCCCTTTTTTCATCATAGCCACTTTGAAATCTTTATAGCGCATCACAAAATCTCCTTTTAAACCATTATCGTTGCCGGTAAAATCAAATTTTGCATCGTCAATATGACCGGTATCAATTCTTATCATCGCCATAGGCATAGATATCTGGTTTAGTGTTTTCGCATCGCAACTGCCTATTGTACCGTTGGCAGCAAATTTTCCATCGTTGGCATTCAGGTAAAATGTAAAATTTGTATTCAATGGAATTGTACCTAACACCGTTGTCTTATAGTTTGCCTTCATCTCGTTATTCAATTTTATAGAAGAAGCAATATTGGTGATGTTATTTATATTTATAGCACCTTGTTCAAACTTTATCGTTCCTGCTTTTCCGCTTACGGCACTTTTTTCTTTGTACTCCAGGTAAGTATTTTTTAGTTGAACATTTTTTATATCAACAGGTATTGGTGTTTTCATCAGCACCTGCGAAGGATAATTACCAACTTTACTGCCGGGCGCAAGAGGATAAGTTACATCTCTGTATATTTTAATGTTGCTGTTGTTTATAATAAGATTATCAGCAATAAGCTGTTTATCAAGTATATGATCGAGGTTAATATCATTAAGGCTTATGCCCGAAAAGCTCAGATCATACCTGTCTTTTTGAAGACGGGCTTTTTGAGCAAATGCAGCTTCGCTTAAAGATGAATAAAGCCTGAAGCTCGCCAGCGTAGCCTGCTTGTAAAGAGAATTGATACGGATATTTTGCAAATCATAATGATAAACATTGTCAGGACTGTTATAAAAAACATTATTACAGAACAGATCAACTTCTTTTGTATTTGCGATAGGATGCAACTGCATATCTAATATTTCACCGGCCTTGATGCCTCTTACTTTTAAGACAAACTTACCAAGCTTAAAATTACTTTTTGCTTCCGGCTCATTAATTTCCAGTACATCAATATCAGGAAAATAAATATTGTTCAATTGAAGACTGTAGGCTCTTCTAAATCCAGTAGTATCCTGCGGCGTTATCCGCACTTTGGCTATTGGCTTTGGAGAACCGGATACAGATGGTGGCCTGTAAAAAGAAATATGCCGGCAAAGAATACTATCAATAAAAATATTCTTATTCTTCACTATTTCATAAGTATTTATGCCGGATATAAAAAAATTATTAGCCTCCATCAGTTTAACTCCATCATGCGCATCACCATCAAATCTGTTCAATAATAAATTTGCAAATGAAAGCTTACGCTGCATCCCGAAGAAATTAATATCCTTTACACTCAACTCATTTCTATTATCGTTGTAAGAATAAAACTGGTCAATATGGAACGATGCATCTTTACAAAATAAGATACGGCTTGTGTCTTCATAATGCAGGCTGTCTATCCGCACATCATGCAAATCAACAGTAATTTTATTGATGTCAAATTGCTTATAATGACTGTTAAAATTAATGGCATGCACTTCTGCATTTTTTATGCTTACATGACCAACCTGTATCATATCAAGCCTTCCTAAAATCTGCCGGTAAACCTCCTTTGCTTCGGCATCTATCTTAGTTTCTTTTTTTATCGGCTTCAAAAAATAAACAGTAATACCAGGCGCATCTATAATTATAGAATCACCAACCAAAGCTGTGCCCTGTATAGCTTTATCTGTTTTTACTCCTTTTATAATTATTGTTTTTATAGCTACGTCTAAAACCAGGTAAGGCAATCTTGCAAGCGGTGTATTTCTTATTCTAAAAGTGTCAGGTGTTATTCTTACGTTTTTTATAAAAGCCTCACCTCTTACTTCGTCAAAATATAAGGAGTCATATTTAATGGTATATAAACTATCTGTTTGGGTAATCACTTCAGTCTCAAGTTTGGAGCTGACCAATGAAAATTTATTTTTTTGCCAGAAAAAATACAGCAACGCTATTAATATTATGAATACAACAATTACATAAAGCAATTTTTTGGAAAAGTGAAATAAGTGGTCATTTAGTTTCATATACACGATAGTAAGCTTGCAGTTTTCAAAATAATAAATCTCAAATTTAAAGTTTTAGTTTTGACTTATATCTGATTTAGATTATGAATATAGATTTTAACAGGAATGAAGATAATATGAAGCTGTTGCTTAGCCAGGCAAAACAAAAATTACATAAAATTGAAGAAGGTGGCGGCAAAAAAGCAATAGAAAAGCAACACGAAAAGAAAAAGCTCACAGCTCGTGAACGCATTGAATACTTAACAGACGATGACAAACCTTTTATTGAAATTGGTGCTTTTGCGGGTTATGAAATGTATGAAGAATATGGAGGTTGCCCTGCAGGCGGCACTGTATCAGGCGTTGGTTATGTTAGTGGAAGGCAATGTGTAATTGTAGCCAATGATCAAACTGTAAAGGCCGGCGCCTGGTTTCCTGTTACAGGCAAAAAGAATTTGCGCATGCAGGAAATTGCCATGGAAAATAATTTACCGATAATTTATCTTGTTGACAGCGCCGGTGTATTTCTTCCCATGCAGGATGAAATTTTCCCCGATAAAGAACACTTTGGAAGAATATTCAGGAACAATGCAAAGATGAGCGCCATGGGTATTACGCAGATAGCCGCAGTAATGGGCGCCTGCGTTGCAGGCGGGGCTTATCTTCCGATAATGAGTGATGAAACATTGATGGTGGAAGGTAACGGTTCTATTTACCTTGCTGGTCCCTATCTTGTAAAGGCCGCTATTGGTGAAAATATTGATACTGAAACCTTGGGCGGCGCAATTACTCATACAGAAATAAGTGGCATCGCTGATTATAAATTTGAGACCGAACAGGAATGTTTAACCCAGGTAAAAAAAATAATGAGCAAGCTTGGTGAAAATAAAAAAGCAGGCTTCAACAGGGACATATCTCTTCCTCCAAAAAGGAATTCCGCTGATCTGTATGGCATCTTTCCTGAAGGCAATACAAAGCCTTATGATATGACGGAAATAATTGAATGTATCACTGATAATTCAGCTTTTGAACAATTTAAGCAAGAGTATGGCAAAACGATTTTATGCGGTTATGCCCGCATTGATGGCTGGGCCGTTGGCATAGTAGCTAACCAGCGTTTAAACATAAAAAACAAAAAAGGAGAACTGCAGATCGGCGGAGTTATATACAATGACAGTGCTGATAAAGCCGCAAGATTTATAATGAATTGCAATCAGAAAAAAATACCGCTAATTTTTTTACAAGACGTAACCGGGTTCATGGTGGGCAGCCGCAGCGAGCACAGTGGTATAATAAAAGATGGCGCTAAAATGGTGAATGCTGTTGCTAATTCTGTTGTGCCTAAAATAACTATAATTACAGGAAACTCTTACGGGGCGGGCAATTACGCCATGTGTGGCAAAGCTTATGATCCAAGATTTATTTACGCATGGCCATCTGCCAAGATAGCTGTGATGGGTGGTGAACAGGCTGCAAAAACATTGTTACAAATACAGGTAGCTTCTTTAAAAACAAAAGGAAAAACAATTACACCTGAAGATGAACAAAATTTGTTATCACAAATTATGCAGAAGTATGCAAAGCAAACCACAGCTTATTATGCAGCGGCAAGGTTGTGGGTTGATGCCATAATAGATCCTGCAGATACCAGGAAAGTTATTTCTGAAGCCATAAATGCTGCCAATCAAAATAGTAACATTGCTGATTTTAAAACAGGCGTATTCCAGGTATAATTTTTTAAATTCTAAACATAAATTTCTTAATCGCAACTATACATGGAGCCGGTAATAATGTATACAGATGGCGCTGCAAGAGGCAATCCCGGGGCCGGCGGTTATGGCACAATTTTATTATTTGGAAATAATCAAAAAGAATTATCCCAGGGCTTTAGACTCACTACAAATAACCGCATGGAGCTAATGGCGGTAATTGCCGGGCTTGAAGCATTGAAGAAAAATAATCTTAATGTAATAATATATTCTGACAGCAAATACATAGTAAATGCTATTGAAGAAGGTTGGCTGAAAAACTGGATAAAAACAGATTTTAAAGGTGGCAAAAAAAATAAAGATTTGTGGCTGCGATTTTATAAAATTTCGCAAAACCATAATCTAAAATTCAATTGGGTAAAAGGCCATGCTGAAAATATCTTTAACAATCGCTGTGATATTTTAGCAACGCAGGCCGCAGATGGAAAACACTTGCTTACAGATGAATACTATGAAGCTGAAATTAAAAACAAGAGTTTATAATTAGCAACTCTTATGCAATTCCCGATTGTACATGTGAGGAGCTTTTTGTAAACAAATAATAGCCGCCAAACAGTATTGCAGAGAACACTAAAGTTGCTACAACGCTCCACGGATAGAAAGGCAGGCCATCATTGAAGCACATCAGTAAACCATTAAAAGTTTTAGGACGATTGTAGCCTGCATCTGGTGAGTTACTGAGCCATATAAAAAAATTAGATAGAAAAAAGAAAGCCGTAGGCGCCGAAACAGATGCTAATATAATCTGCGAAACATTATATTTTTTAATAAAAAATCCAAACACCGTCATACTGCCGAATAAAATATAATTGGTTATTTGTCCCTGGTAAAATCCTTGCATATTACCAACTCCGTTCCTATATAATACTTCATAAAGTGCATCAGATAAAAACATTGATAATAAGGGAAGAAGAAAGGCAAGCTTTTTATCTTTTATAATTGCTCCTCCAAAAATTGCCATAGCTATTTGTGGCGCAAAGCCAAAAGGCCTTCCGGGCATTATTCTATAAAGTGAAGCTATCACAATCAATAAAATAAAACTAAATATGATTTGTTTCGAAATTTTCATAAACCAATAATTTGTCCGCAAAACTAAGTAATATTTCTGCCAATTTATTTTAGCTATGATATTTTCATGAAAGATTCATTCTCTGCTTCTTCACCAAAATTTTGGATTTCAGTTTTGCAGTTCTTCCAACAAATAAGCAATAATCCTTATTCCTTAATGACTGCGTTTTATATAAATAAGTCCTGCATTTTAGCAGTTATTGTCGTCAAAAACATTTAAAACATATTCCTGAAAATATTAAATCACCTGTAATTGAATCCTCAAATTAATGCTTTCAATTTTTCCTGTTATCTTGCACAACACAAAATTTTTTTTAAACCTAATGAGGGTTTTAATCAAGGACGCTAAAGTAATCTCATCTTCTTCTCCACATAACGGGCAAAGCATTGATATTTTAATTGATAATGGTCTAATTGCAGAAATTGATAAACAGCTTAACAGGTCCGCTGATAAAATAATACAACAGGAAGGATTACATGTTTCTGTTGGATGGATGGATTGCTTTGCCAATTTTTCTGATCCCGGAGATGAGTTTAAGGAAACACTTGAAACCGGCGCAAAGGCAGCAGCAGCGGGTGGTTTCACTGAAGTAATGCTTATCCCGAATACAAAACCTGTGATAGATACTAAATCGCAGGTTGAATATATTGTAAACACGGGCAAGCAACTTACGGCTACACTTCATGCCATCGGAAGCGTTACAAAAAACGCAGAAGGCAAAGAGTTAAGTGAAATGTATGACATGCATAATACCGGCGCTGTTGCTTTTTCAGATGGGATTTATTCCCTGCAATCTTCCGGAATTATGCTAAAGGCGCTGCAATATGTTTTGGCTTTTAACGGAACAATTATACAATTGCCTGAAGACAAAAGTATTGGTACGAATGGTTTAATGAATGAAGGCATTACATCTACAAGGCTTGGTTTGCCGGGCAAGCCGGCTATTGCCGAAGAGTTATTGATTGCAAGAGATATTGAGCTTGTAAAATACACAGGCTCTAAAATTCATTTTACAGGAATATCAACCAAAAGATCTTTAGACCTGATTACTGAATCGAAGAAAGAAGGCTTCCAGGTAACGTGTTCTGTAACGCCTTATCATATTTTTTTTTGTGATGAAGATCTTGCTGAGTATGACACTAACCTCAAAGTGAATCCTCCGTTACGAACCAAAGAAGATATGCTTGCATTACGTGAAGGTGTTAAAAATGGCTTGATAGATTGCATTGCATCGCATCACCAGCCACAGGATTGGGATAGTAAAATATGTGAATTTGAATATGCAAAAAATGGGATGACAGGTCTTGAAAGCATGTTTGGAATAATTGGTATCTGCAATATAGATGTTATGGATTTTGTAAAAATGGAAAGTGAAAACAGCAGGAATATTTTCAACCTTCCTGTTCCTGAAATTAAGGAAGGCGAAAAAGCTAACTTAACGCTTTTTAATCCTGCTATCGAATATATATTTACAGAAGAGCAAATCTATTCCAAATCAAAAAACAATGCTTTTACCGGAAAAAAGTTAAAGGGTAAAACCATTGGAATTATTAATGGTGATAAACTATTTTTAAATACATAAAAAAATCAATATGAACCAGACTATTACAACACCTGTTACCAAAGCTTTAGTGGTTAGCCTAATTTTAATCATTGTTGGTATAGCTACTTATTTTTCCGGGATAAGCATGAGTGGCGGAGTACAATATATTGGGTATGCTGTATTCGTTGCTGCTATTATATTCTGCATTTCGCAATATGGCAAACAGATTAATTATACTTCAACCTTTGGTAATTATTTTTCGCATGGATTTAAAATTTCTGCAATTGTTACAGTAATAATGATAATCTATGTAGTGATCTTTATCACACTGTTTCCTGATTTTAAAGACAAGGCTATGGAAGAAGCAAGAAAAAATATGCAGTCTAAAAATTTATCAGCTGAGCAAATTGACCAGGCAATCGGGATAAGCACCAAATTCTTTACAACGTTTGCCGTGCTTGGCACTTTGATCGGATATATCTTACTTGGCGTAATCGCCTCATTAATCGGCGCAGCAATTACAAAGAAAAATCCCGATACATTTCATCAGCAAACTGAACATATAGTTTAAATGGATTTATCAATAGTTGTTCCTTTATTAGACGAAGAAGAATCACTGCCTGAACTTACTGAGTGGATAAAAAAAGTTATGGATACTAACCATTATAGCTATGAAATAATTTTAATAGATGATGGTAGCACTGACAATTCATGGAATGTAATTGAAGAACTCCGGAGAAAAAATAATTGTATAAAAGGTATTAAGTTTCAGCGAAATTATGGTAAAAGCGCTGCGCTTAATGAAGGCTTCAAAGCCGCTGCAGGAACGGTTGTTATCACTATGGATGCAGATTTACAGGATAGCCCGGAAGAGATTCCACAATTGCGAAGTATGATACTTTACGATGGTTTTGATATTGTAAGCGGATGGAAAAAAAGAAGGATGGATAATAAATTAAGTAAAAATTTACCATCCAAATTGTTTAATGCAGCTACAAGAAAAGTATCAGGAATATATTTACATGATTTTAATTGTGGCCTTAAGGCTTACAAAAAAAGAGTGATAAAAAGTATTGAGATTTATGGAGAAATGCACAGGTATATTCCTTTGCTTGCTAAATGGGCTGGCTTTAAAAAGTTTGGAGAAAAAGTAGTTGAACACAGGCGCCGCAAATATGGTGTTACAAAATTTGGCTGGAACAGGTTTATAAATGGTTTTCTGGATTTGATGTCTATCATTTTTGTTGGCAAGTTTAGAAAAAATCCTATGCACTTCTTTGGCTTATGGGGAACATTTGCCTTCCTTTTCGGCTTTGTTGTATTTGTTTATCTTGCTATATCTAAATTTTTTTTTGATGTAACCGGAATGACGCAAAGGCCGCTTTTTTTCTTTGCTATACTTGCTATGATAATTGGTTCGCAGCTGTTTCTGGCTGGCTTTATAGGAGAACTTATTTCCAGGAATTCTTCTGAAAGAAATGCTTATTTAATTGAAGATAAACTCGGCCTTTAATTTTTATTTGTAAGCTTTATACGATTTAACTTGCATGTCAGAAATATCATTAAGAAAAAAAATCGTAATTATTGGCCCGGCTTATCCCCTACGTGGCGGTCTTGCCTCTTATGATGAAAGGCTGGCAAAAGAATTTGTTGACAATGGCTATGACACCACGATTTATACATTTTTATTGCAATATCCGCAATGGCTATTTCCCGGTACCACGCAATATTCCACTGAGCCGGCGCCTAAAAATCTTACCGTAAAAGTTTGTATAAATTCTATTAACCCCTACAACTGGATAAAGGTTGGCAACAACTTAAAAACCTATAAACCTGATATAATTGTAGTAAGGTTCTGGCTTCCCTTTATGGGGCCTTGCCTTGGAACTATTTTAAGAAGAGTAAAAAAAAATAAACATACCAAAGTAATTTGCATAGCGGATAATATATTACCGCATGAAAAAAGATTAGGAGACAAACTCTTTACAAAATATTTTATAAAACCTGTGGATGCATTTATAACAATGAGCATAAAAGTTCTGGAAGATTTGAAATTATTTGTAACCAATAAGCCTTCACAATTTGTACCACATCCTTTGTATGATAATTTCGGAGAAAAGATAAGTAAAGAGGAAGCCCGCAATAAATTAAAAATAAATAATGACGATTTAATACTTCTTTTTTTTGGCTTTATAAGAAAATATAAAGGCCTCGACATCCTGCTGAAGGCAATGAAGATCTTGCAAAACAAGAAACCGGAAATTGGCAATATTAAGTTATTAATTGCAGGAGAATTTTATGACGATAAAAAAATGTATGAAGACCTTATTGAAGAACTTGGAATAAAAGACGATCTTATTTTAAACACTCACTTTATTGCTGACAGCGAAGTTAAATATTACTTATGTGCGGCAGATTGTGTTGTGCAGCCTTACCGGCAAGCTACTCAAAGCGGCGTTACTCCCCTCGCCTATCATTTTGAAATACCCATGATAGTCACTAATGTCGGCGGTTTGCCTTCTCTTGTTCCTCATAAAAAAGCCGGGCTTGTGGCTGAGCCAACTCCGGAGGATATCGCTGAAAAAATTATTGAATATTTTCAGTTAGGCGAAAATTACTTTTTACCGCACCTTCGGGTGGAGAAAAAAGAATATAGTTGGAATAATATGTTACAGGCTATAATTAACTTGTAAGCTTTCATTATACGTGATAAATTAAATTACGTAACTTTAAATAAAAAGTTATGAAAACAAAATTAACTTTAAACATAGATGACAGTATTGTTGCACGTGCCAAAAAAGCCAGCGCAAAAAAAAAGGTGAGCCTCTCTGCAGTCGTTGAAGAATATTTAGATAAATTTTCAAAAAATAATTCGCAGCAAAAGGAGGCGAAGAAAGAGCCCTCTCTTATTGATCGGATAAGAAAATATACGAGGCATGTAAATCTTCCGGATGATTATGATTATAAAAAAGTATGGCATAAACATTTAGATGAGAAATATGGCAAATAGGATATTTTTAGACACAAACATTCTTATTGATTACATTCAGGGAAGAACCAACGAATTAGCCGCAATAAATAAAATTTTTCAATTGTGTGAAATAGGGGAAATTGATTTATATATTTCTGAAAGCATAATTGCTACTACATTTTACATCTTACAAAAAGAAAAGATAGATGCATTATCAATATTCAGAGAATTACTTAAAACAGTGAATGTTACTCCATTTACAAAAGATATTTTGTATTATCCGCTCGAAAAATACAAAGATACAGAAGATGGCATTTTATATTTTATAGCTTATAAAGCGAAAATGAATTTTTTTATTACAAGAAATATAAAGGATTTTACCTTTCTTTTTCCTTCATTACCAGTAATGAGCCCATCAAATTATTTAAAAGAAATTTATTTTAATGATCTACCGAAGTAAAGCCCCGCTTCGTATTGGCCTTGCAGGCGGAGGTACTGATGTAAGCCCATACAGCGACCAATATGGCGGAGCAATTTTAAATGCAACTGTCTCTTTATTTGCATACGCTAACATAGAACCGGTTGATGAAAAAAAAATTATTGTTGAAGCGCTTGACAGAAATGAAAAAGAAATACTTGAATGGAATAAATCTCTGCCAATTAACGGCCACCTTGATTTATTAAAAGGCGTTTATAACCGAATACAAAAAGATTACAACTTACCGCAAACCGGTTTTCGATTATCAACTTTTGTTGATGCCGCCGCAGGCTCCGGACTTGGTACTTCATCAACTTTAGTAGTTGCTATAATCGGCGCTTTTGTGGAGATGCTCAAATTGCCTTTAGGAGATTACGATATTGCTCATTATGCGTACCAGATTGAAAGAGAAGATTTAAAACTTTCCGGTGGCAAACAGGATCAATATGCTGCCATGTTTGGTGGCGTTAATTATATGGAATTTTATGAAGATGATAAAGTAATTGTAAACCCTTTACGTATAAGATCACAATACCTTCACGAGCTGGAGAACAACCTGGTACTATATTTCACGGCTACAAGCAGGGAAAGTGCAGCAATAATTAATGAGCAGGTAAAAAATGTAAATGAAAAGAATGAGAAAAGTATTGAAGCCATGCACCAGTTAAAGGAGCAGGCAAGAATGATGAAAGAAGCATTGCTGAAAGGAAGGCTTAATGAGTTTGGCGAAATACTTGATTTTGGATTTCAGCAAAAGCGGAAAATGGCTCATAACATCAGCAACTCTGTAATAGAAGAAATTTATGAAGCAGCAAAAAAAGCCGGGGCAACCGGTGGCAAAATAAGCGGTGCCGGTGGCGGTGGATTTATGATATTCTATTGCCCCGGAAACACTCATCATGCAGTGGTGCAAGCATTAAAATCTTTTGGTGGCGAAGTAAAAAATTATACGTTTACAAAATACGGTCTTACTACCTGGTGTGCAGGATAATTAAATAAATATGAAAAAAATAAAAACGATAATTGCAGATTCTATAAATGTAAAAAACAAAATATTAGCAGATGAAAAACTTTTAGAGACAGTAAAAGATTGTGTGTCTGTTATTGTAACTGCTTTTGAAAATGGTAACAAGGTTTTGTTTTGCGGTAATGGCGGAAGCGCCGCAGATGCGCAACATCTTGCAGCAGAATTCAGCGGCAGATTTTACACTGACCGTGATGCTTTGCCGGCAGAGGCTTTACATTGCAACACATCATACATAACCGCCGTAGGCAACGATTATGGATACGATGTGATTTACTCAAGAATGATAAAAGGCATTGGCAATAAAGGTGATGTGTTAGTAGGATTAAGTACTTCAGGCAACAGCAAGAATATTGTAAACGCTTTTGAAACAGCCAAAGAAAAAGAAATGATTACGATTGCTCTTACTGGTGAAAGTGGCGGCAAATTAAAAGAGAATGCTGATTTTTTGTTACATGTTCCATCAACCGATACGCCAAGAATACAGGAAAGTCACATCATGCTTGGACATATTATTTGTCAGTTGGTGGAAGAAATATACTTTGCTGAAACTAATGATTAGAGAAGCGATTATACTTGCAGGCGGCCTCGGCACAAGATTGCGTTCTGTAATTTCTGAAGTACCTAAATGCATGGCGCCGGTAGCCGGTAAACCTTTCCTGGTCTACATTATAGGTTATCTTCAAAAGGAAGGTGTTAATAAATTTATATTTTCTGTAGGTTATAAAAGTGAAAACATTATTCATTTTATCAATTCCCAATTTTCAAATATTAATTCTCAATTTTCAATTGAAGAGGAACCATTAGGTACCGGAGGTGCAATAAAATACGCATGTTTAAAAGCCATTGAAAAATCAGTTATAATATTAAATGGTGATACATTGTTTTCAATAAATATAAACAGGCTTTCAGCCTTTCATGACAGTCATGATGCAGATTGCTCTTTAAGCCTGAAGCCGATGTACAATTTTGACAGGTATGGCGTAGTTGAATTGAACAGTGACAATTCAATAAGTTCATTTAAAGAGAAACAACCTTATAAAAGCGGTTTGATAAATGGTGGTGTTTATGCATTAAATACTAAAAGATTTTTAAGCGAAGAACTTCCTGAAAAATTTTCTTTTGAAAATGATTATCTCGAAAAATTTTTAAACCAAAGAAAAATTTTTGGACTTGTACAGAACGAATATTTTATTGACATTGGTGTACCTGAAGATTATGAGAGAGCGCAGATGGAATTGAGAAATCAAAAATGAGCATTAAAAACTTTTATGTTAACATTAAAATCAATTGATAAGAGATGGACATTATTTCTAGATCGTGACGGCGTTATTAATGATGAAAAACACATGGAGTACGTTAACACATGGGATGAATTTAAATTATATCCAGGTGTACTTGAGGCCATTAAAATATTCTCGCAAAAGTTTGGAAGAATCTTTATAATAACAAATCAGCGTGGTGTTGCAAAAGGATTAACAAAATTAGAAGACCTCAATCTTATTCATAAAAATCTACTGGAAAGTATAGTAGAGGCACAAGGAAAAATAGACCGGATTTATTTTTGCGCTGACATGGAAGACACCAGTCTTAACCGGAAACCTAATACAGGCATGGGCTTACAGGCAAAGAAAGACTTTCCTGAAGTTGAATTTT
>CAXSDW010000056.1:0-1092 GCA_964236235.1 uncultured Chitinophagaceae bacterium | reverse complement strand
CTTTACTATTATTAGTTTTTTACAGCATTTCTTTTTCCCAAAAAATTAATTCCGGCGATCTTAAACTCTTAAGAAAAAAAGAGGATTCCCTTAAAGTGCTTTCTTCTCAAATCATTGGAGGAATTAATGCTGCTGACAGGCTTATCGCCGACAGTAATTTTACAAGAATGTTTGTAAGAGCGCTTAAAATAAAAAACTCTTTTTATTATCCTTTTGATTCCCTGATCAGTATTTCGAAATTAGTGCCGCCGGATAGCAGCTTTAAAATTTTTACCTGGCAAATGAATGTAAACGATGAAGTAACCCGGCAGCATGGCGCAATACAAATAAATACAAAGGATGGTTCTTTAAAAATATTTCCTCTTATTGATAAATCTGATAACACTAAAGATATAATAGATACCGTTGGAAATAATTTGGGCTGGATTGGCGCTGTATATTATCAATTAATTGAAAAGCAGGCTTCAGGTAAAGCTTATTATACATTGCTTGGTTACGATGAAAATAATATGAGCAGCAATAAAAAAGTTGTTGAAGTATTAACTTTTGATGATGGTATACCCGTATTTGGTGGTATGTATTTTAGCCCTCTTAATGAAATATTTGCAAATTCCGGCAGCAGGTTTATTTTAGAATATAAGAAACATGCAGGCCCACGGCTTACTTACGACAAAGACCAGGACATGATAATTTATGAGCACTTGATTTCAGAAACAAATGAACCGCAAAAAAAATACACCTACATACCCGATGGCGATTATGAAGGATTGCAATGGAAAGATGGCAAATGGATACATATTGAAAAGGTATTTACTCAAAAATTAAAAGAAGGTGAAGAACCTGTACCACATCCTATAATGGATGATAAAGGAAATATAGATGAAACACGGTTAAAAAATACTGAAACAAATTAAGCATCATTCCTAAAAACAAACTCTTTTCTTCCAGTCATAAAAAAACAAGAAGCTTTTAAATTATGAAGTTTTTATTAACTTCTTGCTCAACTTATTTTATGAAATTAAAAGTAATTAATAAGGTTGTTCCAAATAAAGAAATGAGACCAATAAGAAAAGAAAAATCAGCAATGTTTTC
>CAXSDW010000055.1:6295-23582 GCA_964236235.1 uncultured Chitinophagaceae bacterium | reverse complement strand
CACAAAGCAAATACAGAACAGGCAACTGCAAGTACAACAGGTTTCCAACTTGTATTTTTACTATCACATAGGCTCGTTATAATATTATTGCTCTCATTTCAAATTGAAACCTTTGTTTGGAATTATTGTTGCTAATGAAATATCCGGATTATTAATATATATGCATTCAATTAAACTGGTTATAATTTAATTTTTGTTTCATAAAAATTCATACTCATGAAAAGTATTTTAGTACTTATTACAATTGCATTTTCTGTGCTTGTTTTTCCTCATCAATCTCTCGCAATTAATAATGACACCACGTATAAAAAACCTGCGCTTAACAGCAATGCAGATAATTCTGGCTTAAAATTGCCCGAAGGCTTTTCTGCAATTAAAGCAGCGGATGGCCTGGGCGAAGCAAGGCATATTGCTGTTACAAAAAGTGGAGATATCTATGTAAAGCTTTCCAGGTTAAAAAATGGTAAAGGGATTTATTTTCTGCACGATAATAACGGAGATGGTAAAGCCGATGTTACAACAGGTTTCGGAACATTTACCGGAACCGGCATCGGTATAAAAAATGGTTATTTATACGCTTCTTCTGATGAGGAAGTTTATCGCTATAAATTAGATGCAAATGAAAAAGTAATTAACCCGGAGCAGCCTGAAAAAATAATCACAGGTTTATTGTCACGTGGTGAGCATGAGGCCAAGGCATTTACCTTAGATAATACTGGTAATATTTATATAAACGTTGGCGCCTATTCCAATGCATGCCAGGTAAAAGACAGAACCAAAGGATCTCCCGGAAGGCAGCCTTGCCCGATACTTGATTCTGCCGGAGGCATATGGCAATTTAAAACAGATAAACTAAATCAGACTTATGGCGATGGCGAACGCTATGCAACAGGCTTAAGAAATGTTGTTGGCCTGGACTGGAACACTGATGTAAACAGGCTTTTTGTAATGCAGCATGGAAGAGATCAGTTGTCGGATTTGTTTCCTGATATATACACCACGCAACAGAGTGCAGAGTTGCCGGCTGAATGTATGTATGATTTGCATAAAGGTGATAATGCCGGTTGGCC
This sequence comes from uncultured Chitinophagaceae bacterium, assembly GCA_964236235.1. Taxonomy (GTDB): domain Bacteria; phylum Bacteroidota; class Bacteroidia; order Chitinophagales; family Chitinophagaceae; genus Ginsengibacter. The sequence goes on along the minus strand of CAXSDW010000055.1, from coordinate 22,512 downwards.
TTACCTATATTATGACCAGGTTGAGCATAAAAAAATATTAAACCCTGAATATGGTGGTGATGGTAAAAAGACCGCAGGTGAAGATGCAATAGATCCTGTAATTGCTTTTCCGGGACACATGGCGCCCAATGGTTTATTATTCTATAAGGGCAGCATTTTTCCTGAAAAATACCGGCATGGCGCTTTCATTGCTTTTCATGGTTCATGGAACCGTGCACCTGAGCCGCAAAAAGGTTTTTTTGTTGCCTTTGTGCCGTTTAAAGATGGAAAGCCAAATGGAGACTGGGAAATTTTTGCAGATGACTTTGCCGGTGGCCCGGAATTTATGCAGCCCGGTAAAGCAAAGCATCGTCCATGCGGCCTGGCAGAAGGACCTGATGGCTCGCTGTATGTGAGCGATGATTCAGGCGGAACAATTTATAAAATTTCTTACTCAGCAAAATAGATTATGAAGAAGATTATTGTTATATTCTTTGTTATTGCAGCTTACGGTTTTAATGCTAACGCACAGCAAGCTTCTTTAAAAACCACTATGGAACGTGGACAAAAACTGTATGAAACTTATTGCCTGTCGTGCCACCAGGCAGATGGAAGCGGGGTTCCAAGGTTAAATCCGCCACTTATACAAACATCTTATGTAACAGGAAACAAAAAGAAACTGGTGCAATGGGTGTTGCATGGTTCGCAGGAAGAAAAAGTACCTATTGATGGAAACACTTATTCTAACAACATGCCGCCCCAAAATTATTTAAAAGATGGGCAGATTGCTGATATACTTACCTATATCCGTAAAAGCTTTGGCAATAAGGCAAATGCAGTAAGTGCTTCTGAAGTAAAGGCTATCCGGGCAGTAACAAAAGTTGATTAAACCAGCATTTTTATTTATGCTATGGTTTATCACTGTAATAATAAAATCTCAATAACATATAAGGATTCGATAGTTTCAAATGAACATTGTTCATGATAAATAATTCGGTTCCATTTTAATTTTGAAACTATCATACTTTATAACTCTTACAGCATCTGCGCTTTCTTTCATTACAATTTTTTCTTCTCAACTATATTATTAAAATACATTAAGCACAAAAGTTTAAACCTATAAAAATCAGATGTCAAAGAAATAAAAGGTTACTTTTTGCGTAGTATTAAGTAACAATAAAGAATATAGTAATGCTGCACGATGTGTTTTATTTGTCAACTGTCATCTGCAGAGCCATTTTAAAATAAGATAATATTGCAGCAACGTCTTTCTTATTTTTTTTCTTATTTAAATTGCATGATACAATACAACAGAAGGATGATTTCAAAAACAAACGGTAAAACTGTTGCTTAAAGAACAGGAAGATGAACGGAGCGTCGCAACGATGATGCTATGAAAAGCAAAAGATGGTAAACAAATAAATCCAAACATAAACATACCAGTTAAGGCATAAAACCGTATTTAATATTAAAGTATTTTAGCATGGAAGCAATTCATCCGAATTATAGTACTTCAAAAAGTAAAGAAGAAGTTAACGCAGAAGATAATTTTGTAAATCCTTTGCCCCGGGCTGTTGTACGACAAAATTCACCTATACTTCTTGATGGCATCTGGCGGTTCTGTTTAGATCCTGATGATGTGGGCTTGCAGCAAGAGTGGAATCTTGGGCATCAGTACAACGATACGGCTCACTGGCCAGGCTCTATAGAAGAACACATTGCAGCGGCAAAGGGGCAACAGGCCGGCAATGCCTGGCAGGATAAAGTGGTTGCATGGTATGAACGTGAATTTCCTTTGCCGGTACGGGTAAATGGAAGTGGACCTGCACATCATATGTTGTTACTTACTTTCGGCGCCTGTGGCTATGAAACAAGAGTTTGGTTAAACGGCCTTTTGTTAAAAACTGTAGAAGGAGAGGATGTTCATGTGGGAGAATATACTTCCTTTTCCTATGAATTACCTGAGGAAATTTTACAACCCATTAACCGCCTCACTGTACGTATTGCAGATACAATGGATGCGGATATACCCCGTGGCAAACAGGAATCTTTTGTTTATAAAAGAGGCGGCATCTGGTACCAGACTTACACCGGCGCTGTTCGCAGTGTATGGCTTGAAACTGTTGAGCGAAACCGTCTCCGGTCACGTGTGGGTGTGGTTTCCATTGTAGAGGATAACCTTGTTCGCTTTAATCTTACAACACGAATTCAGGATCCCGGCGATTATGTTATCCGCCTGAAAATATTTAATAAAAACCAGGAATCACACGAACCCATTGCAACAGATGAATTTCCTCTTAAACTTGAAGCCGGTCAAAAAAGACAACGCCTTGTTATTGAAATTCCGGAGGCACAATTGTGGTCAACAAAGCAGCCGCATTTATATCGCCTTGTTGCACAACTAATAGATACTGCCGGAGAAATTGCTGAGATAGAAACTTATTTTGGCCTTCGAAAGGTGGAAGCAAGGGGATGCTGTGTTTACCTGAACAATAAAGCGGTTTACCTTGATGGAATTTTATACCAGCCGGGGAAGGCTAGCTATGAGGAGATCAGGCGGCACATGGTTGCTATGAAAGAGTTAGGCTGCAACCTGGTACGTATACATATTGCCGGGGTAGACCCACGTATTTATAATCTTGCTGATAAAATAGGAATGTTGCTTTGGGTAGAAGTTCCAAGTCCGCACCAGTCAAGCTTTAAAAGCAGGGAAAACCATAAAGCAGAATTGCGCAGAATGCTATCTCTTATAGAAACCCATCCTTCTGTAATAATCTGGAGTTTGTATAACGAAGACTGGGGCGCACAGGATATTGCAACCAATCCTGATACACGAAAATATATTACCGATACTTATTACTATATGCAGCTTGCACATCCGCAATTTTTAGTGGTTGATAATGATGGCTGGCAACACATATCTTTAGAAGGACGTTTGAAATCAGATTTACTTACTGCACACTTATATACACCTGATATACAGAAATGGCGTGAGATGCTGGATAAGTTAACTGCAGGTCAGTTAACCGGTGTTGCAGCTTTTCCGCTGGTGGTAGGCGATCCATTTTTTTACCGGCACCAGGTGCCTTTGGTAGTAAGCGAATGGGGTGGTTTTGGTTTTGTTGAATATGGAGGACCGGAAGATAATAAAGGGCGGGCAGAACAAATTAAGTTATTTAAAGAAGAACTGCGCAAGCGGCCTATCGCCGGCGATGTATACACCCAGGCAACTAATATTGAAGATGAAAAAAACGGATTAATTGACGCAACTACAGGCGAATTAAAAGTACCTGCAGGTTTACTGGCAAGCGCAATAAGGGATTAATTTAAAATATTTTGTCAGTGTAATTAATGTAACGTGTCAATGTTTATGTGAAGATAAAATATTGGCTGAGATAATATTGTGGGTAAATAATGCAATGCAAAGTATTATTGAACGTTAATCAACAGTAGCTTTCTTTTTAACCTTTATTTCTACTTCTTTCTGTCGGGTTTTATATTTATTTGCAGACCTTTAAGCTGCTAACATTTAAGACGATATTCTAATGAAAAAAATTATTACGGCACTATTATTTTCAATAATATCACTTATTTCCTTTGCACAAAACAACCCTGATGCCATACTTGGTAAATGGATTACGACAACTGAAAATTGTGTGATTGAAGTATATAAACAAGCCGGGGAATTTAAAGCTAAAATTTTATGGTTCCAGGAGGGAAAGAAAGCGATAAATGAGTATACAGATGAAAAGAATCCCGATCCTGCTTTACGCACCAGGAAGGTTTTAGGAATGGATGTGGTGCATGGACTTCATTATGATGCTGATGAAAAACAATGGGTAGATGGCCAGATTTATGATGCCACTTCCGGCAAAGAATGGGACTCAGTGGTATGGCTTACCAGCGATAACCTGCTTAAAGTAAAAGGATATTGGCTTTTTAAATTCTTAAGTAAAACAAAAACTTTTAAAAGAGTATAAGCTATAAGATGTATTGAGTGATACGATTAAGTTTATAAATTATCTCCGGGTACAAAAAATCTTTTTTTGTTGTTTTTTTTTGTTACATTTATATTGATTAAAAAAGAAATTTAGCCTGGTTAAAAAGCTATTCTTGCGAAAAAATTTTTTGAAGTACACTTATCATTAAATTAAAGTAATAGCGCTTAAGTTTTCGTTCTCCTGATCTGTACTCTTCAAACTATTTATTGAGTTTTTTGAAATGAAAACAATTTCAAAAAAGATAAAAAAACTTTTATGATTGCACATAATATTTATAAAGCGCCGCCTTTTCTATTAGAAAAAATCAACAATGTTTGCAGCCTTTTGTGGCAGGGAAAAAAGGAGTATGAGCAGGTTGCTATCAACATACAGGATAAAGATTTACGAGGCACAATACTTACACTTGCGCAGGAAAGTAATCAATATGCTTTTGAGTTATCCTCGCAGATACATACATTAGGCGGCGTACCTGATACGGAAAGACCTATTGAGCCAGAAGCCGAAAACGAAATAAAAAATTTGAATGATGAAAATGAAATACTGAGTTTCTGTAAGATGAATGAAAAGAAAATGATTGGCGCCTACCAGGAAGTTTTGAATGACTCAATTTTGTATGAAGGATTAAGAAAAATGGTACGTTATCAACTCAATGAATTATTGTGTGCGTTTATGCAGGTAAAGCAATTAAGCTCTCTCAAGGTTCATCCGAATTAATTTTCATCTATTTCAATTACAACTACTCATTTTCTGCGGATTGAAAGCGGCAAATTCAAAACTCTTTTAAGCCAGAAATTTTCTACATTTCTAAAAAACTTGTACACTAATCCCGGCTCAAGTCTTCTCCTGGTATCAATACTATTAACGCTGCTTAATGATGCTTTCATTTCAGAAGGTGTAGACACAGCCCAGGCAACTCTTTTATACCTTCCATCATACGGGGAAAATTTACTTTTAATGGCAAGCGGTTTAAATCCATTCAGCTGTAAGGCGTTCTTTAAAGAATTTACGGTGAAAAAATTTATATGCGTTACAGGATCTCTGTCAATGTGAATTCCTTGCCATATTTCCAGCGGAACCTCAATATAAACTACACCATTATCTGTTAATACAGCACGAAGCTCCCGCAAAAATTCGCCAGGGTCGCTTACATGTTCTAACACATGGCTGCATATAAGAATATCAAATTTGGTTCCGGCAGAAACATCTTTTAATGTATTGCCAATCCTTTCAACCCCGGGATAAGGCGTAGGATTAAAATCTACTAAGTAGCAACTACTTCCCTGCTCTAAAAAAGGCCTTAGAAGCCGGCCATCTCCTCCGCCTACATCTAATACTTTTTGGGATTCTACCTTATGAAAACTTGCGATCATCTTGTTCATAAAAAGCTCCCGTTGGTGATCGAGTCTTATAGCACGTGGCGTTGGTTCAGATAACGTTCCAATACTTCCCTTTTCGTTTAAGTATTTATATTTAGCCTCAAGGTCTTGCTGGTTTGGGCGTGGAGAGTAACACATAAAGCCACACACGTTGCAGTAAATTGAAGTAAGTGTAATTTCTTTTTTACCAGGGAACCATACATTAAATAAAATCTGCCGCCTTATATCTAAATAATTGGAATAATAATTTGAATTATTTTCCGCCTTTTTAGATTGATCTTTAAAGTGATGCTCTTTTACCTTACACCAGTTATTATTATGGCAACATGGACAGTTAAAGGATATTTCCATATCAGATAAATTGTGTTCTAAGGGTTTAAGTCATACCAGATATGACTAAAAATTTTTACGCCACAAATGTATTGTATAAATTTTGCTCTTAAGGTTAATTAAAGGAGTTTTTATTAATAGTTGTGTATAGTTAAAAAAATTATTAAATTATATAAGTTTAAAGAATTAGTATTTGCTATTTAATAAAGATTCTAATTTTTTATCCAGCAGCGCTCCCCGAAGGTTCTTGCCAATGATTCTTCCATGCGGATCAAGTAAAAGATTTTGAGGTATGCTTCTTACCTGAAACTGCGCTGCCACTGTGTTTCCCCAACCTTTGAGATCACTTACATGATTCCAGGTAAGGTTGTCCATTTGAATGGCAGTAACCCAGGCTTCCTTTGCCTGGTCAAGAGAAACACCTAACACAGTAAAATTTTTGTCTTTATATTTTGTATAAGCGGCTACTACATTTGGGTTTTCCATACGACATGGCCGGCACCAGCTTGCCCAAAAATCTATTAAAACATATTTACCTCTGAAAGAAGAAATACTCACAGGTTTGCCGGCTGTATCGTTTTGCGAAAATTCAGCAACTGCCGAGCCGATAGCATTTATTTTGGATTCCTGTATTTGCTGGGTTACATAATTTCCTAATGCACTTGTTTTAATATGATCAGGCAAAAGACGATACAATTCTTCAGCTTTTACGCCATCTTCCGTGGCCTGGTACATGCGGATAATAGCAAGAGGAGAGACGTATGATGATGGATACTTTTTTACAAAATCTTCACTTATTTTTTTAACCATATTCACGGACGCTGAATCATAATCAGCATCGGGCATGAATATTTTTATATATGGTTTTATGGCGTTTGAATACTCGGCAAATTGTGCATGCGATGGAGAACCTGTTATTATCAATTGATCCAAAGCACTTTTATTACCGGTAATTTTTACTTTGCTGTTATCAAGAAATACCGGCACTAAAGTTTGTACATCACCAAATATTAATCCTTTAAAACCCGGCTGTTCCATTTTACCATTTATAATAAATTTATCCTTTTGTATAGTGGCTTGTTTTTCAGGAAGACTTGTTTGTTCATTTAAAAAAGAAACAGCTGTACCATCTGCAAACCCCGTAATATTACCTTCTATAATAAATCCATCAGTTGCATGTTTTTCCATAACAGGCCTGGCTTTCATCGCTGATTTAGCAGCAATATGTTTTTGCGAAAAAACCAGCAAAGGCAACAGTAAAACTAAAAGTGAAAATAATTTCATAGTTCTTATTTAATTGCAATTTACTTTGTTTTATAAAGATACAGCCAGTAAAGCGTTCACTTATTATTTTAGAATTTTATTAAGAAACTTTTCGGTTGCAGAATTAATGTCTTCACCATTTTGAAGTGCCTTTATGTATGCACTGCCGATTATAGCGCCATGCGTAAACTCACAAGCCATATTAAATGTTTGCTTATCTTTTATACCAAAGCCAACAAGCACCGGGTTTTTTAAGTTCATCTGTTGAAGTTTATAAAAATATTTTTGCTGCAAACTCATATCTGTATCTTTCCCTGTTGTAGAAGAAGATGATACAGCGTAAATAAAAGCAGTACTTAATTCATCAATCTTTTTTATTCTTTCTTCTGATGTTTCAGGCGTTATGAGAAAGATAAAATCAAGTCCGTTCTTTTGAAAAAATTGCCTGTATTCATTTTCAAATTCATACAAAGGAAGGTCGGGCAAAATAACTCCATCTACACCGGCTTCTTTGGCATCAAAGCAAAACTTTTCAATCCCATATTGCATTACAGGGTTAAGATAGCCCATTAAGATAAGCGGTAAACCCCCGGCCCTTAAAGGAGTGTAAGCGAGTTTTATACTTTTCAACTGGTCAAAAAGCTTTGCAATAGAAATTCCATTTTTTATTGCGATTGCATTGCTTTCCTGTATCACAGGCCCGTCAGCAATCGGATCACTGTAAGGTATGCCAAGCTCAATTAAATCTGCGCCATGCTTTTGCAAGGCATGTAAAACTTTACCGGTACTTTCAAGTTCAGGAAAGCCAGCTGTGCAATAAACATTGAGTATGTTTTTTGTTTTAATTGAAAATAATTTTTGAATCCTGCTCATAATTATTTTAATAAGAGTCTGATATAATTTTTATTATTATAATTTTATGAACTTCATATAGGTGGCAAGATCTTTATCACCTCTTCCGCTAAGGTTTACAACGACTATATCATCTTTTTTAAATTTTATTTTTGATAAAGCAGATAAAGCATGTGCAGGTTCTAAAGCAGGAATTATTCCTTCAAGTTTTGCAAGCTCAAACGCTGCTTCAACTGCTTCATCATCTGTGGCACTTAAAAATATACCACGTCCGGTTTTATATAAATGAGCATGCATCGGGCCGATGCCAGGATAATCCAATCCTGCTGAAATGCTGTGTGGCTCTGTAACCTGGCCATCTTCTGTTTGCATAAGCAAGCTTTTGCTGCCATGCAAAATGCCGGGTGTTCCAAGTTGCGTTGTGGCTGCAGTCTTACCGCTATTGATTCCTTCGCCTGCTGCTTCTACAGCAATTAATTTAACAGAAGGTTCATCAAGGAAATGGTAAAATGCCCCGGCAGCATTACTTCCCCCGCCTACACATGCAAACACATAATCCGGTAATTCATTCCCGGAAATTTCTTTTAACTGCCACCTTATTTCTTCACTTATTACGCTTTGAAAAAGAGCTACCATGTCAGGATAAGGATGCGGCCCAACAACACTTCCTATAATATAATGTGTATCATTCGGATTATTGATCCAATCCCTGATAGCCTCATTGGTAGCATCTTTCAGCGTTTTACTTCCGCTTAATGCCGGTATCACTTTTGCACCAAGCATTTTCATTCTTGCTACATTTGGCGCCTGCCGTTCTATATCTTTTTCGCCCATGTATACAATGCATTCAAGCCCTTTTAACGCACATACAGTTGCGGTTGCAACCCCATGCTGGCCTGCGCCTGTTTCTGCAATAATTCTTTTCTTCCCTAACCGCTCTGCAAGTAATATCTGGCCAATTGTATTGTTAATTTTATGCGCTCCTGTATGACAAAGGTCTTCTCTCTTAAGATATATTTTTGCACCATACTTTTCACTTAGCCGTTCAGCTAAAAACAAAGGTGTAGGCCGGCCTACATAATCTTTTAAAAGCTTATTGAATTGCTCTTTAAAACCTTCTTCATTTATTATTGAGAGATAGTTTTGTTGCAGCTCCAACACATTTGGATACAACATTTCGGGAACGAAAGCCCCGCCAAACTCGCCGTAGTAGCCATGTTCATTAACATTGTAATTGCTTTTAAGAATCTGTGTGTTTGTATCCTTTACTATCATAATTAAAAATATAGGTAAGATTTAATGCTTTGCTGACAATAACCATCTTTGGTACGGCATCTTTATAATATCACTTGTAAAAGTTTCAAGTCCACAATGGTTCCTGCCAGGTATTAAAAATGCGAAGAACGTATATGGTCAAAGTATTTTCACCAACAGTGTACAATATCATATATGGAAAAGTTGTCATTGGCTTGCACCTTACATTTTTGTAACGAACCGCAGACGCAGTTGGTACTAATGCTATGCGGTTAAAATAATCGTTAACCAGATCGGCAAAACGGTAACCTAAATTTTCAGCTTTTTCATTGTAGTAAGCCATAGCAACTTCAAGGTCTTTTGCAGCAGTTGGGGAAATTAGAACTGTATAAGGCATCAGGATTTTTTAAACCTGTGCTTAATATCATTCCATTTTACCAGGTAATTTAAATCGTTGTTGATAGCAGCAAGTTCTTTATCCAATGCTGCCTTTTGTGCAGGAGTAAGCTCTATATGATTCTCCTCTATGGCTTCCACAGCTTCAAGTTTTATCAGGTCTTCTATTAATGCGGCCGCATAATCTTTTTTTATCCTAAGATGAAAAGTATCTGCCATAATTAATTTTTTAATTGTACTTAAAATTAAGTATTCTTTTCAAGTTTATCCATCTTTAGGCTGCAAAGGTGTTTGCAATATCAATTGTAAAAATTTCAAATCAAGCCACCTGTTAAACTTGTAACCAACCTGTTTAAAATGCGCTACTTCTTCAAACCCAAAATTTTTATGCAGGCGCAGACTGATTTCGTTGGTTGCATCTATCCCTGCAATTATTGTGTGCATATCCATATTCCTGGCAGCATCGATTAAAGGCTTCAATAATAATTTTCCAATACCTTTTCCACGCTGATATGCGGCAACATATACAGAGTTTTCAACAGAATACTTATATGCCTGCCACTGCCTGAAAGTGCCGATGGTACTGAATCCTGCAATGCGATCATCTTCTTCAGCAACAAAAACCGGAAAGCCCTGTTGCTGTTTCATCATAAACCATTCATTACGCATTTGCAATGTATGCAACTCGTACTGGTACACTGCAGTTGTGTGTAAAATGATGTCATTATAAATATCCAGCAACTGTACAAGATCGTTATCATTTGCATTTCTGATAGTTACCATGATTGCTTTATTACCAATTCATTTACTAATGTGGTTATGGCTTTAATATCTTTTATACCATCTTCAATTTCTACTTTACTGTTTACATCTGATGCATAAAAAAAAGGATGTTGAAAAGCTTTGATTTTTTCCATATCATTTAACCCAATGCCGCCACTTAAGAAAAATGGTTTATTGATTTTATTATGTTTTAAAATTTCCCAGTCAAACTTTTCACCGGTTCCACCATAAGCGCCGGCACGGTTGGTATCAAATAAATAATAATCACAACATTCTTCATAAGGCTTGATCATCCAGTCAATGTTTTGTTCATTCTTTTGAGTAATTCTAAAAGCCTTTATAACAGTAATGTGATTGCTTATACGATTACAAAATACAGGCGTTTCATCACCATGTAATTGAACCAAATCCAAACCATATTGCTCAATCTGCGTCATTATATCTTCTTCGGCAGCATTTACAAAAACACCTGCTTTTTTTAATGAAAGATGTAGTTGCAACACATCTCTTCCCTTTAGCTTATTAAGCACATACCTTACTGAGCGTTGGTAAAAGATCAACCCGGCATAATCAACATTAAGTTCATCAAGTTGTTTTAATTGCTCTGCCTGGGTAATGCCACAAACTTTTAATTTCATTGTTGTTTTATCGTTTTATAACTGCAAGTTGTTCTGTAAACATTTTGAATGCTTCGCCAGGGTTTTTTTCTTTCATAAATTTTTCTCCTATTAAAAATCCACGGAATCCATGTTGCCTTAAAAGCCTTACTGTTGCTGCATCTTCAATACCACTCTCTGAAATTTTTATTTTATCTGAAGGAATTTTTGTGCTTAGTTCTATTGACCGGTTTATATCAACTGTAAAAGTTTTCAGATCACGATTGTTTACACCTACTACATCTACATCATCGCAAATATGCTCAAGTTCCTGTTCATTGTGTATTTCAAGTAATACGTTTAAACCGATATTCTTCGCAAAACCCGCCAGCCTTTTTACTTCATCTTTTGTAAGACAAGCCGCAATAAGCAAAATAATTTCTGCGCCAAAAGCTTTGGATTCTATAAGCTGGTATTCATCTATAATAAAATCTTTACGCAGCAAAGGCACTTCATTTATGGTTGCTTCCACAAGATCATTTATGCTTCCGCCAAAGAACGTTTCATCAGTGAGAACAGAAAGTGCGCTGGCGCCAAATTTAGTATAAGCAACAGTAACTTCATTAACAGTTGACCAATTATTTATTACACCTTTTGATGGCGACTTTCTTTTAAATTCTGTAATAATACCTGTCTTATCCTCTCTTAATAAATAGCTCTTGAAATCAATTACTTCGTTCTTAAAGTATGGTCCGTTCTCTAATTCTGTTATCGTTTTATTGCGCCGCAGATCAGCAACTTCATTTCTTTTTTTTGCAATTATGGTATCAAGAATATTCATTCTATATTTTAATTGACCAGTTCTTTAAATGATTTTAATGCGTTCCCGCTTTCAAGACTTTGAACTGCGATATTATAACATTCTTCATAGTTTCTATATTTACCAATGCACTGCAAAGCCATAGCTGCATTGGCTATCACCACAGCATTCTGCGCCCAGCTTCCTTCGCCCTTTAATATTTTTAAAAATATTTTTGCCGCCTCTTCTACCGAATTGCCTCCATAAATATCATGAGCACTTACTGTTCTTCTTCCAAGATATTCCGGCGATAAAATTTTTTCTCCTTCGTTGGTTATTACCTTGGTATCGTTTGTCAAAGAAATCTCATCATATCCATCAAGGCTATGAATTATGGTAAACGTACTATTGGTTTGCTGCAATAAATAATTATAAATTCTTGCCATTTCCAAATTGAACACACCTATTAACTGGTATTGAGGAATGGCAGGATTCACCAGCGGACCAAGCATATTAAAAAACGTGCGTACGCCAAGATTCTTCCTGATAGGCGCAACAATTTTTAATGCCGGATGAAATAATGGTGCATGCAAAAAACAAATATTTGATATGTCAAGTTGTGCGGTTAACACATCGTTAATGTTAGAAAACTTATAACCTAATTGCTCCATTACATTACTTGAGCCGCTTATGGAAGATGCGCCATAATTGCCATGTTTAACCACTTTATTGCCCGAGCCTGCAACAATAAAACAGCTAAGCGTGGAGATATTAAAAGTATTTTTTCCATCACCGCCGGTACCAACAATATCTATAACTGTTTCATTGTTAAAAGTTACGGGCACACACAACTCCATCAATGCATCTCTGAAACCCAGCAGTTCATCAATAGTAATGCTTCTCATAAGATATACTGTTGTGAAAGAGGCAATTTCACTGTCATTATAAATACCCCTGGAAATGTTTACCAGCACATCTTTAGCCTGGCTTCTTGAAAGCGTTTTGTGTTCAAATAAAAAAGAAAGTATTTTTTTCATTAGTCTGAACTGCGATTTAGGGGATGTTTGGGAGTTATGGGATTATCTGAAATGGGATTTAACCAATTCCTCATGATTTTTTCACCTTCCGGTGTAAGCACACTTTCCGGATGAAACTGTACGCCCTGCACATCAAAAGTTTTATGTTGCAGTGCCATAATGTAACCATTTTCATCCTGTGCGGTAATTTCTAAATCTTCCGGAAAATTTTTATCACTTACAATCCATGAATGATAACGTCCTGCTTCTATTTCACCCGGCAAATCTTTAAAAAGATCATTCTTATTTATCGACGCTTTACTTTTCAGTTTGATTTTTGTTGCTACGCCATGAAAAACCGTGTCTAAATTTATAAGCGTACCGCCAAATGCTTCAGCAATGGCTTGTTGCCCCAAACATACACCCAGTATAGATTTAGAAGATGCGTATTCTTTTATTAAAGGCAATAATAATCCCGCTTCACATGGTATGCCCGGCCCGGGAGACAGAATTATTTTGTCAAATTCTTTTATATTTTCCAGTGCAATCTCATCATTACGAAATACTTCAACTTTTTGATGCAAAATCTTTTCTACAAGATGCACAAGGTTATAAGTAAATGAATCGTAGTTATCAAAAATTAAAATGCGTAGCGCTTTGCTTACATTTTCAAGAGGTAAAGATGAACTGTTACCGGGCGATGTGTTTTTTTCAGTCATGATAAACATTTTAAACAGAAATCTCTTCACTGTAATTTTCGGATGCCATTAAAATTGATCTTTTTAGTGCATTTAATTTATTGTTTACTTCATGCAATTCACTTTCAGGATTAGAAACTGCAACAATACCTGCACCTGCCTGGTACATCAATGTATTGTTTTTACTTAAAAAAGTTCTTATCATAATAGCATGATTGCAACTACCATCAAAGCCAATGGATCCAATACATCCGCCATAATAACCTCTTGCAGAACTTTCATATTCATCAATCAATTGCATGGCTCTGTATTTGGGCGCTCCGCTTAAAGTGCCCGCAGGAAATGTAACTGCAAGCATATCAAAAGGGTTTGCACCTGGTCTTACTTTGCCCGTTACTTCACTTACCATATGAATAACATGGGAGTAATATTGTATTTTACAAAACTGCGATACCATTACATCATCACACATTCTGCTAAGGTCATTTCTTGCAAGATCAACCAGCATAACATGTTCAGCATTTTCCTTTTCATCTTTTAAAAGTTTATCTGCAAGATCAAGGTCAATATCATCATCGCCTGTCCTTTTAAAAGTTCCGGCAATCGGATGTACAACAGCTTTATTTTTTTGAATAATGAGCTGGCTTTCGGGGCTGCTTCCCATGAGTTTGTAATCGCCATAATCAAAATAAAACAGGTATGGGCTTGGGTTTACGCTTCTTAAAGCTCTATAAACATTAAATTCATCACCGGTAAATGATTGTTGAAATCGTCTGCTTAACACGATCTGAAATACATCTCCTCGATGGCAGCTTGCAATACCTTTTTTCACCATCTCAATGTATTGCTCATCTTTTAAATTAGACGTTTCTTCGCCTTTTGTTTTAAACGGATACACAGGAACATCTTTACTTTTTATTAGGCTTTCAACAACTTCAATTTCACTTTCCAAACCACTAACATGATTTTCGCAAATAAACAATTCATCTTTGAAATGATCAACAATTATAACATATTGATACAAGCGGTAACGAATTAAAGCAATGGCAGGCAAATCCCTCTCAGAAGAAGAGTGATTTAGGGTGAGGTTTTCAAAAAACTGTATGGCATCAAATGTTGTATATCCAAATAAACCCTGTGCAATATTTATTGGCTTTTTCAAATGCTCTTTTATTTGAAACCGCTGCGTAAATTCCCATAGCAAATCAGTTACTTTTCGCTGTTTGGTAATGCCGATTTTTTCAGGCTTATTTAATGGAAGTTTAAATTCAATTTCAACGTTATTTGTAATCTCAATTCCTGCGACAGCATTGACTCCTATAAAAGAATAACTGTTTTCGCCGGCATGAAAATCAGTGCTCTCCAGCAATATTGTATCTCTGAAACGATCTCTTAACCGCAGGTAAATCCCTACAGGAGTGTAAACATCTGCAAGAAGTTTTTTGAACGTAGTTGATAATTCTATTTTCTTCATAGTCATAAAATAAAAAACCCGGCTTTATGTGCCGGGGCTGGTAATTATATTTTACACAATACGCAAAGCGGCACAATCATCGGATTGACTGCCACCAGCTATTATATGTGCTTAACATTTTCATTTGATATGCAAATATTAAATCATTTTTTTATTTACGCAAATAATTTATTCAGTTAATTTTTATAGAAGAATATTGTGCAACCATGGCATACTATTCGCCATCTTTATTAAAAATTATTTATTTGAAAAACATATTGACAGTCACTCTTTTGTTTTTTTCTTTTTTAACCAAAGCTCAAAAAATTAAAAGCATTCAGGTAGATCTTTATACAGATAGTTTAAAGAAAGGAACTTACAATTACATCAATATTGATGGTTTATTATCTAACGGAAATTATACACCTCTTGATAGTTCGCAAATTATTTTTTCGGCAAGTGATGGAAAGTTTTTTGGAAATAGTTTATTAATTGATAAAGATTTTAATAAAGAAAAAGTGCTTATAAAAGTAACGCTTAAAGAAAATCCATCTATACAAAAAGAGTTTACAATGTTTATAAAAAAGAAAGAAGATAATGAGAAATTAAAGACTACAGATGAATTATTGAAGGAACTTCAGGATAATTCCAAGTCTAAAATAAAAAAGCGGGCATAATCCGTTTCATTTATTATTAAAACATTTGACGATCTGATTTAACACAATAAATCTCTTATCTTTATTACAAACTAAATTCATTCTGATGAGTAAAATATTATTACTATGCTTTTTATTTGTTTGTGTAAATAGCAGCAATATATCGGCTCAAAATAATAATTATACAACACATCCAAATACTTCGGAGGCAGGCTGGATAAGCCTTTTCAACGATAGCTTAACAAATGCTGTTTATCCAAAAAGTGTGTGGAGCGATAGTAATGGCATATTTACGGCTACAAAAGATGAAGCGCTATGGACGGAAAAAGAATATGATAACTTTATTCTTGACCTTGAATTTAAAAATGCGGATGGTACAAACAGTGGGGTAATAGTTCATGCGACTGATTTAAAAGACTGGATCCCGCATTCAGTAGAAATACAGATTGCTGACGATTACTCAAAAGAATGGAGTGCAGCTCCGCCTACATGGCAATGTGGTGCTGTATTTGGTCACCAGGCTGCAACAAAACATCTTGTAAAAAAACCGGGAGAATGGAATCACTACACTATAACCTGTAAGGATAGAAAAATATGGATAGTGCTTAACGGAGCTTTGGTAAATGAATGTGATATGAGTTTATATACATCTGCTAAAACAAATCCTGACGGCAGTGAAGTTCCATCATGGTTAAGCAATCCTATGGCAACGCTGCCTTTGCACGGCCATATCGGTTTTCAGGGCAAGCATGCCGGAGCGCCTAT
>CAXSDW010000055.1:0-6195 GCA_964236235.1 uncultured Chitinophagaceae bacterium | reverse complement strand
AAAAGCAGGGCTGTTAAAATGTATAATCGATGAAAGCAATCAATGATTAAACTACTTCAACTATTGTTAAGTAACTCAGCCCCGCTGTAAATTCAATTATTTTTTCTTATTTGATTTATACCTCATGTCAGGTGTGCCATTTTTTTTGGCGGGGCCTGCAGCTACCTCATTTTTAGCAGCATCTTTATTTGCTTTCATGCGCATGTCTGGCGTACCATCTTTTTTTAATCCTGTTGATTTCGTTACAGTCTTATCGCTTTTAACTGCAGCAGTTGTTGCCTTACTTCCTTTTTTAGTGGTTGTTTTAGCTGTTGTAGCAGAAGTTGCAGCAGGAGCTTGCTGGGCATTAGCAAAACCAAATAATCCCAAAATAAATAGCGCGGAAATTAAAATCCTTTTCATAATTAAGTGTGTTTTTAAGGTTGTAAATTAATACTAACATTAGCAATTTTTATGTTCCATTAAGTTAACCGTTGGTTAATCACATAGAAAAGCTGTATGAGTTTTTGTGCCGTTACCATAAGATAAAATGATTCATCTCAATTGATATTTTGTGTTGCGGGATATTGTTATTTTAGCAGATTAAATTTTAGTAATGCAAAGCGACGGAAGTATTTTGGAAACGATTAAAAATGACTACAAACTTCAATTGTTGTTATTTGGAATGCTCGTTATTCAGCTATTATTCTGCATCACGTCTGTAGGGTTTTATCAACCTGACCAGCACTTTCAAATCATTGAATTTTCATCTTACCAGTTAGGAGAAAAGTCAGGCGTAGCGGGCATCTGGGAGCTAGATAGTAAAATCAGGCCAACGCTTCAGGTGTATATTTTTTCGGCATTTATTTCCGGATGCAGGTTGTTTAATATTGATGATGCATACCTGCAGTTAACGTTGTTAAGATCAGCATTTGGATTAATAGCATTTATTGTTTTTAACCTTATCAGTTTATACTATTTTAAAAACCAAAAGCAGGTACTTTATTTGGTTTTGCTTATACTCAACCTCTCCTGGATACTGCCATATACACGTACCTTATTTAGTTCTGAAATGTGTTCATCAGTTTTTTTTTTGCTGCGATTCTTCTCTATGATGCAACAAAAAATAAGAGAAAGATTAGTGTTGATTTTATTACCGGCTTATTAATCTCAATATCATTTTACCTGCGTTTTCAAACCGCGTTTTGCATCGTTGGCTTTGGTGTGTGGATACTTTTGTTTGAAAGAAATTATAAACGATTATTTCCTCTCGCTGCCGGATTTTTTTTTGGCTGCCTTATAAATACTTACCTCGATTTTCGATTTTATCATGAACTGGTTTTTACGCCATACACTTATTTCCATGTAAATATTATTGAAGGTAAAGCAGCATCATTCGGCACATCAAGTTTTATCAGGTATATTTTTTTACTGATGGCTGTAATTACAGTTCCGCCTTTGAGCCTTTTTTTATTATATTATTGTGTGAAAGGTTTTTATAAAATTTATGATAATCCAATCTTTTTAAGCGTGCTGTTTTTTATTGCAGCGCATTGCTTTATCGGGCATAAAGAAGATCGCTTTATTTTTCCTGTTCTTAATATAATACCGGTAATTGCAGGATTTGGGCTGCCCGCATTTATACGTTATTATAACTCCTGTAAAAAATGGATACATAATTTTATAAGAGTTATTGTAATATTCAGCATACTGCTGAACATGATTATATTGGTATTATTTATGTTTAATCCATATTCTCAAACAGTTGAATTTTCCCGAAAGCTGAAACATGATTTTAAAAACACAGCCATTACTGTATCCTGTATTTCCCGTACGCCTTTTGAAACACAAAGCAATTTGCCAATGGTATTTTACAAAAGAAATGTTCCAAATATCAGTATTGAAAAAGTAAGTACAAATGATTCTTTGCGCTATTTAAAAACTACTTATGTAGCTACCACTTTTAACCAGATTAAGAATAATATGCCATTGATGGATAGCCTGGGATACAAGCCAGTTCTATATTCTTCAGGGTTACTTTGGAATTTGAATGAATATTTATTCTCAAAAAAAATAAATACCATCAATGATATATGGGTACTTTATAAAAAGAAGAAGTAATAATTGTTGCGGAACTGAGCATGAAATAATTATAACTTAATATTCTTTAAATAGCAGCGAAAATGTTTATAACTAAGATTTTTGCCGAATATAATTTCGCAAAATATCCAGCGTTAACGGAGGGAAAGGTGTAAACTCTTTAGTATTTAAACGTTGCAATGAAGGCGCATACTCGCCGGTAATTTTACAGCCCAAAGAAGGAAGTTCTATTGTTTGAATGTTGCTTTGTTTTTTAGAAGAATTTTTTACAGGTGAATTGCTTTCAACATCAAGCTTCGTTTTTCCAACCTTAAGATTTATGTGATCATTTGCAAAATTTCTAAGTAATCCTATTTCAAATTCTGAGACAATTGCAGGCTTATCAATATTATTAAGATAATTTATAATGCCTGTTATCAATCTTAATTGCTTAAGCTGGCTTTCAAACACTTTTACAAAAACATAAGACCTTAATAATGGTACATCATATTTCCTTTTGCTATATTTTGCGGGGGAAGATAATCTGTTAAGAGGGCAATAATTTATAATTCTTTTTTCCGTCAGCGCCTTTGATACATACAACTCATAATTTGCCCTGGTGTAAACCACGTACCAGTTCATTTCTAAATTTGTATTCGGCATTTGTTTTTGTTATTGAAGTCTTAAAAAATAATACACAGGTTGCATTATCTTGATAACAAAATCATGGATAAATAGAAAATGTGAATAATTCTAAACCGGCTTTTGCGGAGGATGGGAGATTTAAAAGAATTTCATGGGAAATCGGAAATGCAAATATATATTAAAGAATTATATTACTAATAGTTGAGCTAAATTTTAAGTTAAAAGCCAGATATATTTATGTTTTGTGTATATTAAATTAATTACTCTTACCAATGTAATTCCATAAAAATTATTACAAATATTATTTTTACGCAAACATTTCATCTATAAAAACAAGTGGAATAATTACTGTGGTTTATGTACAAAAGTTACCGTTCCGTTCTTTTCCGTATCAGAAATTATTCTTACTTCATATCGCTTATCTCCGTCTGTAACTACCATCAGTGCAGTGTTTGGAGGTATCGTCCCTAAATTTTCTGCATACATAGTCAGGTCATTATAGCTAACAGATTTATTAAAAGTGAGGTTTAAAGTAATTGGCTTATCAGACAATCTTTTGTGCGACACAAGTAAGGCGCCATTATAAAAGACTGATATTGAATCGCCATCAATCTCGCCATTATCGTATAAATCAACTTTAAAAGTATCCTTTTCAATTTCTATAGTTTTTAAAACTTCTTTTGATCTTTTTTCAAAACTTACATTAGGTGATGATACTTGTTTATCATTCTTCCAAACAGGTTTTGTAACAGGAATATCATTGATCCTTTGGTCATTCTTTGCTACATCTTTTGTTACATTTTCCTTCTTTGCAACAGGTGGTTTTTGCTGTATTTTCGGAACCACTTTTTTTGGTTGATTTTGTGCAACTGGCTTTTGTGTTGCCATAACACTTTTTGTTGACGGCCTGTTCATATCTCTGAAAGGAACATTCTTTTTTGTAGTAGCCACCAGCGTCTTAGGAGGTACAGTCAACGGAATTCTTTGTAATAATCTCCTGGTTAAAGTGGTTGTTCCAAACCCGCAATCACCTGTTTGGTTAGGTGCGGGAATCCACATGCCATGGAGGGTTTCCACATCTGCACTGTCTTTTGAATATTTTAATTTATGTGTTTGAAAACAGTTCCTGAACTCCGGAGGCGTATTGTATTTGGTTCTTTCAAATTCAGTAACAACAATTTCCTTAGTCGCTTTATTCAGCGTTCCGCGTAATTTACAAATAGTGTAATATCGCTTTGCTCCGCCAGTAAAATAAGTGTACGAATAACCACTTACCACTTCACCATGACATTCAATCTCTAAAACATAATCAATCTTGTCATTACCATAACCTATAAAACCGGAACTGTTATCTGTAAAACCGCCTTTCCATTGTCCGTTAAAGCCTTGAGCGTTTACTGAAATCTGAAAAAACAAAAAATAAATGAGCAGGTAAAATAATTTCATAGTCACCGGTTTATTATAAACAAAACAAAATTATGAGTAAAAAAAAAGCAAATAAGTTTTTACATTCTTTCTTTGCATAATACTTCGTTAAATTTGCACTCCCAAAAAATCAAAATTGTTTCACTTTTACGGGATTACTTTTTATTAGCATGATAAATATAACATTTCCGGATAACGCTGTAAGGCAGTATGAGCAAGGGGTTTCATCAATTGATATTGCAAAGCAAATAAGTGAAGGCCTTGCAAGAAAAGTTTTAGCTGCAGAGATAAATGGTGAAGTATATGATGTTACAAGGCCTATAAATAAAGATGCTCATATTAAATTTTTAACATGGGAAGATGAAAAAGCTAAGTCTGTTTTTTGGCATTCATCAGCACATCTTATGGCCGAGGCTATTCAGTCAATGTTTCCGGGTGTAAAGTTTTGGGTTGGCCCTCCTTTGGAGAAAGGTTTTTATTATGATATTGATCCCGGTGATAATGTTATTGCAGAAGAAGATCTAAGAAAGCTGGAAGTAAAAATGGCTGAACTCGCAAAGCAAAATAATATTTTTATAAGAAAAGAAATTTCAAAAGACGATGCTGTAAAATATTTTGAAGATAAAGGAGATGAATATAAACTTGATCTGTTAAATGGATTAAAAGATGGCGAAATAACTTTCTATACACAAGGAAGTTTTACTGATCTGTGTCGTGGCCCGCATATTCCATCTACAGGTTCTATAAAAGGCGTAAAGCTTACAGCTGTTGCCGGCGCTTATTGGAAAGGTGATGAAAAAAACAAAATGCTTACCCGTATTTATGGTGTTACATTTCCTAACCAAAAAGAACTGGACGAATATTTAATCTTATTAGAAGAAGCAAAAAAGCGGGATCATAGAAAATTAGGAAAAGAATTAGAACTCTTTACCTTCTCTGAAAAAGTAGGATTGGGGCTTCCCCTATGGTTGCCAAAAGGGGCAATGCTAAGAGAAAGGCTGCAGCAATTTCTACAAAAGGCACAGTTAGAAGCTGGTTATCTTCCCGTAATTACGCCGCATATCGGCAGTAAAAGTTTGTATGTAACAAGCGGGCATTATGAAAAATATGGTAAGGATAGTTTTCAGCCGATAAAAACGCCGCAACCAGGCGAAGAATTTTTTTTAAAGCCAATGAATTGTCCGCATCATTGCGAAATTTATAAAGCATCTCCAAGAAGCTATAAAGACCTTCCACTGCGGCTTGCAGAATTTGGAACTGTTTATCGTTATGAGCAGCATGGCGAGCTTCACGGTCTTACAAGAGTCCGCGGATTTACCCAGGATGATGCACATTTATTTTGTATGCCTTCGCAGGTAAAAGATGAATTTAAAAAAGTAATAGACCTTGTGTTGTATGTTTTTAAATCATTGAACTTTACTGATTATACAGCACAGATTTCTTTGCGTGATAAAGAAGATAAAACCAAATATATTGGCAGCGATGAAAACTGGGAGCTTGCAGAAAAAGCGATCATTGAAGCAACAGCAGAAAAAGGAATGCAAACTGTAATTGAATATGGAGAAGCTGCTTTTTACGGGCCCAAGCTCGATTTTATGGTTCGTGATGCCATTGGAAGAAAGTGGCAATTAGGTACAATACAGGTAGATTATAATTTGCCAGAAAGATTCGACTTAACTTATATTGGAGAAGATAACGCCAAACACAGGCCTGTAATGATTCACAGGGCTCCGTTCGGGAGTTTGGAAAGATTTATTGCATTGCTTATTGAGCATTGCGCAGGCAAGTTTCCGTTGTGGCTGGCGCCTGTTCAAATTAAAATATTACCTATTAGCGAGAAGTTTATTCCTTATGCAGAAAATGTTTTAAATAAGTTGAAAATTGCAGATATTCGTGCAGAGATTGATGACAGAAGTGAAAAGATCGGGAAGAAAATAAGAGATACTGAACTGGCAAAGATTCCATATATGCTGGTGATAGGAGAGAAGGAAGTAAATGAAGAAACCGTTGCAGTAAGAAGACAAGGCAAAGGTGATCTTGGAACTAAAACACTGGAAGAATTTATCG
>CAXSDW010000054.1:0-24016 GCA_964236235.1 uncultured Chitinophagaceae bacterium | reverse complement strand
ATAACCCTGTTGGGTTTATAAAAAGTTTCTGATTGCAGCTTTCTTCCATCTGCTGCATATAATTCAATATTTGTAACATGGTTTTGCGAAGATAAATGTAGCCTGAATGTTGTACTAAAAGGATTAGGAAACACTTCACTAACGTTGATTGCAGATACATGTGCACTTTGTATTTTTTGAATTGCATGGTTCTTATCAGCAGCAGTAATATTATCGTTAGCATTGATAAAAATGCTATCACATTTTCCGCCGGTGCTTATTTCTTCATCAAATCTTGTAGAGTCGAAGTTATCTTTCCAACTTATTACAACAGTATCATGCCTGGAAGTATCAGCAAAAGCTATAGGAATTGTGGTAAAATCGGTATTCCCCGAACGTGAAGTAAAAACACCAGTTTGTTGCGAGCCTTGCACAAACCAGGTAACATTTACAGGAAAAGGATTTGTATTAAAAATCCTCCACTTATGTATGGAAGAATCATCAGCGCAAAGAGATTCTAATTTTAAATCATTTAAATAAAGCCGCGGATATATAACTTTTCCTACCGCTCTCTCAGCATTTATTAAACCAGATCCTGTATTGAAATCAAACTTCTTGTCAAATCCATCTGTATGTATATCATCCATATCGCTTGCCGTATTCAATAATTCACCTCTTATTTGGTCGGGTGTAATAGTGTTTAATTTTTGGGCTTCTATCATTAGCGCAGCAACACCGGCCGCATGAGAAGTGGCCGCAGATGTGCCAATAAAATTCGGATAAAAATCTGCATCCGCCGCATTGTCTCCAAATCCGTAAGGATCAAAAAAAGATGTATTGCCACCATCCGGCGCAACTATATTAGGTTTCTTTCGCATCAGTGGCGATATCCTGATGCCATTAATATCATAAAAGTTTGCAACACCGCCTTCAGAAGAATAGTAATCTACCAGCGCTGTATCACGCCCATAGGCAGGTGTGTTTATATACCATGCTGCTCCTGTAGCAATAGCGCCTTCTGCTTTTGCATGTCCTACCAATGTGGGAGCAAGTGTGCCTGGTATAGCCGGAGTAATATAAAATAAGGCATCACCATATAAAATGTATTTTAAACGGGTTGGGTCAGGCCCGGCAGATTTTACAATAGTGAGAAAAAAAGTATCGTTAGAAGTACTGTTTTGATAGGCCAATAATTCAACCGGCTCTCCGCTGGCAATATTATCTGACACGGCTGAAGCAACAATTTCACCGTTTATATCTGTCAAATAGATATCAAGGTCAGATGTACTTCCAACGCCGCTTGCAGCAAACGAAGATTGATCCCATTGAAACGCAATAATTACGTTGCCGCCGGTGGCCACATAAAGTGGCTGAGCATATTGAGCAGTGTCGCCGTAATCCCTAAAATTATGGGCCTTGCCAGTCCCTTTGCCGAAAGGTTCTACATTTGATGGCCGGTATTTACTTTCATAAGAACGCACACCCAGGTTGCCTGCAGCAGAAAAATAGGTAACACCTTTTTTCTTAGCAATATCAATTGATTGTGCAATAATTCCATCCTGAAAAAATGGCTCATCATAATAATAAATATCGTCTGTAATTACTTTACAGCCTGTATCTGCAAGATATTGTATGCCTTGGGCAAAGTCTGTTTCGCTATACTGAGCTGTATAAAAAGCAAGTTCAGCGCCTGGCGCCACATCATGCACAATTTCCATCATAGCACGGCCTTCATCTTTTCCGCCATAATCCAGATCTTTTAAAACTTGCACAGGTTTAGTATAATTGAAAGGATTTCCAATTCCCGGCAGTTCGCCATTTTTGATGCCAGTGTCTGCGGTATATAAATTATTATAACTGTCAGATAAGATGCCCACTTTAACTCCGGCTCCTGTTAGATGAAATCTATTTCTTGCTAAATAAGAACGCTGTGCAGTGTCGCCCTGGCTGATTACCGGGATAATTACTGTACTATCTGATGAAGGGAAAGTGTTATTGCATTGATAAAATATATTTTTTTCTATAGAATAATGCCCTGGTTTGTAAGCTGCTTTTGCAAAACGAATACTACCCGCCTCCTTTAAGTGAGAAAGTGCATTTATTGGAATAAATCCGGAAATAACACGACCATAATTACTTGTAATAACAACGCCCATCTTTTGCAGTTCTTCTTTAGCTGCATTTATATTATCTTTTACTGTAAAATCAACAAGTACTTTATCATCTTTTATTTGCAACAGGCTTTGCAGTGGATCAGATGAGGCCTCAGGCATTCTTCTTTGTTGTGCATTGCTAAATAAATTCTTTAAAGCGGGGCTTATATTATCATGCGATTTAAAAATTTTTGCCTGTTGTATTTGCGCCTTCATAAGCGGATTTCCTTTTATCTGCGTATAGCCGGTTGAAACCAAAAACAATATAATGGAAAGAACGCAGGCACAGGTATATAAAACTGTTTTCATATTATTTAATGCAAAAAAAAATGCCGCAATCGAAGTATTGGTTGGTGTTAGCTTCTTCAGGGATTCAGAAATCCAAATGAGTTAGTAAGATTTTGAAACTTTGCAGTTCTCAAGCTAATCACTTTTCTAAAAATAAAAAAATCAATCATTGACATTTTAAAAAATACTTATAAATTATTTTAAATGTGACAAACTAGTAACGACTTTTTAATTTTTTTATTTAAAATTTCGCCCGATTAATCTTTATAAAAAAATTTTTATCTGAATATTAAATTCAAGAGCAATGTTTATCTTGAAGTACTCTGCAACTCAATGCCACAGCACGGAAAAACTTAATATAAATATCTAATTGACGAAATAGCTGGAAGCTTACATATTCAAATGAAGGATCAAATCATTAATTAAACACGGAATGCTTTGTATTGCTTTGAAAATATTTTGAAATTAAGTTTATGCACACTTACTGACCTTAGCTAAATGATAAAGGCTTTTACAAAATATTTTATTACATCTTCCAAAATACTATAGCCTGTGGCATTATTATTTTACCTCAGTAAAGCAAAATATACAAGTTCCAAATCCCGGTAAACCAAATGATGATGTGGTTCTTTACTTACTGCAACCTGCGCTGGTAAAGTGATCGCAGAAAGAATATAAAAATACAGTTCTATAAGACTTTGCATTTCTAAATATAATATTAGTACCTGGTTTTAAAAACTTGCCGTATTTGCTAAAGAACCCAATAATTATTCTCATAACATATACGTTTTTGGAAGTTGGTCTTTTCAGCAAGATCAAAAAGTGGTCACTATTTTAAACATGGTGTTTCCTTACTCTTCTGCAGTAACGACTAATAAAATAATCAACAAAAAAATTAAAGATGGAAAAAATTACTACCATAAATGATTTGCATCTTTTACGGCTAAAAATACTTGGTTTTTACACCAACCCGAAGCCGGGCCAATATGTTTTTCAACTTCCGCAATTAAGTGATGAGGAAAATAATCGTTACAGCACATTTATGAATAACTATAGTAAAAGTGATGGTTATAACACCGGAGGTTTGGCCATAAGTATCGTCTTTGTAATTACAATAACATATTATTTTGTTTCAATAAGAGAAGTTAATTCTATAGCATTCTCTGAATACATTTCATTTGCAGCTATTAACATTTGCGCTGCACTTGCCGGTAAACTTTTTGGATTAATAAGAGCAAGATGGAAAATGCTTTTATTGGTTTCTTCATTGATCTCAAAGACCAGCAACACCATGATTATTTCATAAGAATTAAAGATCAAAAACAATGGAAATTTGTATACTGAAACACGCAGCAGAATTGAAACACACGTGTAACAACCTGTACAAACCCCGGGTACTCAACAACAGAAAAGGTGCGCTAATGAAATATGCAACTGGACGCTCCGTCTTAATTTTTTATTGCTGGTTAGCGTGGTTGCCTGTAAAGGAAATGTAAATTGTAATGAAGCGACAAACACCGTTAGGTAGCAGCTTCTTCAGATATAGATTTTTATAAAGACCATTTCTTTTTTATTTTTTATTCACTCTTTCTTTTTCTTCTTCTGCTCCTGTTGAGCGTTCACGCTTTTGCTTAAGTTTATCATTACCAAAGTTATGTGTGTAGGTTAATCTGAATGATGGATATTCAAAGGCAAGCCTTAAACGGGCAACAAGGTTTTGCTCCGGTTGATTAATAGACGGTTTTACAATAAGTGTGTTAAGCACATTCTGAACATTAAAGCGAATATTAGAATTTATCTTTGTAAACTTCTTTTGTGCCCCAATGTTCAATGATCCAAAACCAGGAACTGTATATAAACCAAACAAGCCTTTAGTTCTATAAAAAGATGACAATTCCAAAGAGTAATCTTTAGGAAGCTTAAAGCTTTGCTCGGAAGTGAATACAAGGTTTTTTTGTCTGAGATTTACAGGCGTTCCATTGTAGATTGCAGAAACATTTTCATCAGTGCCAATAAAGTTATTTTGCATGCTCCACCATTTGGTTACATCAAAAGGAAGCGATAGCGAAACAGATAAAACCTTATCATTTTTTAGATTTTCTGCAGCGAGTGTTTCTACATTAGTTGCAGGGTTTACTTTAGGGGCAAATCTTGTTATAGTATTTGTTTCATAGCTATAAGAAACAGACAATATCTTCTTTTTATAAGTATAAGCACCACTTACCGCATCTGTAATGGCTGGTTGCAAAGCAGGATTACCTGAAAAGAATGTGTATGGATCCATAAAGATCACAAAGGGTGCCATATCATCAAACGTAGGCCTGGTAATTCGTCGGCTGTAAGAGAAGTTATAAGAGTTGCTATCATTAATAGTATGAGATATAAAATAACTTGGAAACAATTTGCCATAATGCCTGTCAACTACATTCTTTTTGGTATCTGAATCAAGATTTGAATTTGTGTATTCATAACGAACACCAAACTTCATACTTGTTTTGGCAGTAACTGCATATGTTAAGGAAGAATAAAGCGCATAAATGCTTTCCTTTAAATCATATATCGCCGAAAAGGCCGGATCTTTTATCCATTGGTTTGCAAACATCCTGTCTATACGCACATTATTATTAAAGGTTGACAATGTGCCTTTAACACCAGCTTCCATATCAAATTTTGCAGACAGCTTCTTTGAATAATCCAACGCACCAACCCAAAAATGTATAGGCGTTAATTTGCTGCTTCTTATACTTTGGTCACGGATAAATTTGCTATTGCCATCGTAATAAGAATTTAAATAAGTTATAGGATTGTTGTCCTTATAATAAATGTAATCAACATTAAAAGATAATTTTTCACTATCAGAAAACGAATGCTGAATATTAGCGTTGCCACTTATATTCGACCAGTTATTTACTTCATCATTTACAAGGTGCAAAATGCTGTCAAGCCTTTGATCAATATGAATAGTGCCATCATTTATTGCATGGATTGGCCGCCTGTCGTTATAAGCAGAAACTAAAGCTCCGGCAACAGTTTTTTTGCTCAGCTCATAATCCAGCCCCAGCCGTGCAATGTGACTTTGAATGATAAAATTCCGGTGACTGTCAGTATTTGTTTCTGTTATCTTGCCCTGGTAATTTATTTTATGGTAAAAAGAAAAGAGCTGCGGACTATGAATATCTGAGAATGAATAATCTCCATATAAATTTACCTTTCCCTGGCGGTGATTAAAATTTATACTTGCTTCTGCAATAGAGCCTCTGCCATATCCTGCAGTTAATGAATAAGAGCCGTTGGTGCCATACAATGTGTTTATTTTTAAAACTATATTAATGTAACCCGCATTTCCTTCAGCATCAAAATTTGCAGGTGGTGTAGTTATTAATTCTATCTTTTCTATATTATTGGAGTTCATACCGGCTAACATTTGTACTACCGCATTTAAAGGCATATGGCTTATCCTGCCATTAATCATTATCACTATTCCATTTTTACCATTCATTGAAATACTGTTATTCTGCCTGTCAACAATAATACCCGGCGAACGTTCCAGCACTTCTAATGCAGTAGCACCTGCGCTGGTTATACTATTGGCAACATTTATTACCATCCTGTCTATCTTTTGTTCAAACATTGGCTTTTTTGTCACTACGGTTACATTTGCTAATTGTACCTCTTTTTGTAACAGCTTTATGCTGCCAAGGTCTACATAATTATTGCTGCCTGTTATATCAAACGGCCTGGTATATTCCTGGCCAAAGCCTGAAAAAGTGGAAGTAACCAGGTATTTGCCTTGCGGTATCTTTTCAAATAAGTAAGCGCCCGAATTATTCGTCATTACACCTTTCACTAAAGAGGAATCTTTTAATTTTAATAAAAGAACATTGGCATATGGAACAGGCTCACCTTTTACGTTTATAACCTTTCCAGCTATTTTTGATTGTGCCTGGCAATGATAAAAGAACAAGACAGAAAGAGGGATAAAAATAGATTTAGATAAAACCCGGGGAGTTAAGTTAAAAGCGTAACTGGCCATACTATCAAGTTTAATTTGAAGGGCGGGAATAAATAAAGAAGAGATGACTAATTTTTAATACAAGGATAGTTAGATTGGCAATGAACGCCGTCAAAAGTAATAAAACCGGTGAAACTTTGAAACTAATATGTAAAAATATTTTTTTAACCTTATGGCAAAAGATTTAAGTTTTCGCAAAGTTCTTTCTATTGAAGATGTGCGCTACAAATAAGTACATAAATGGAAACAGATAATTTCTCAGCCTTAAGAATTGCTTTCAACTATATGTTTTATGTCATCTATGGTAGAATTCCTGAGAGCTTCCACCGTTAAATGTCTTCCAATTATTCCATGGCTGCCATTGAAAGCGATGAAACATGAATCTTTAGGCATTGGATTACCATAAAGATCGCTTTCCATAATAAAAACATTGTCTAAATGAGGATATTTAAACACTCTCGCATTGGGTGCGAGGTTAGCATTTACAGGCATTTCAGAAGGAGTTAAACCTATCTTGCTTATAGTTTGCTCATCAATATTTGTATCAGTAGTGTTTGTCATAGTTTAATGTTTTACCTTTTTTAGCGATTATGTGTATGTAGTGCTTAATGGTTAATTACAAACAACATCATTCTTAATTGCAGATAATATAAAGGTAGCCTAATTCTATAAAAATTAAACGGAGAGTTATAAAGATATACGTACCAAAGCAATAAATATTTAAGATACAATGACAGAATAATTCATAAGTGTTTTGCGTTCTTCTTTAAAGCATAATTTACAGTTTACCGCTAATTAATAAATAAAATAATGAACACTAACATCAAATCATTAATTGTACTTGCCACAGCTATATATTTTCTTATAGGTTGTAATAACGGTACAACTTCCATTGTAACTGGTAACAATAACCCGGATGCTGCAAAGATGAGTAACATGCAAACTGATACAATGGTCAGTAAAATAAGCATCAATAACTCCAAACAAAAAGATAACGGATTGATAGCTTCTATGAATCACATGTCAGATGAAATCCAAAGTATGAAAATGAGTGGCAATTTTGATATAGACTTTGCCAGGATCATGGTAATAAATCACCAGGGCGCAATTGATATGAGTGAAGAAGAAATTACGTATGGCACAGATAACGGAATAAAATCAATGGCAAAAAAGATATTCACTAATCAAACAAATGAGCAATCAAAATTTAAAGACATTATAAAATCTTCCGGAAATGTAAAAAGAGATAATAAAAAGAATGAACATTTAAATGAAGACATAGATAGTTTAAGGGCAAATATAAACCAGGTTCAAATGACCGGCAACACGGATAAAGACTTCGCAATTATCATGATTACTTCTTATGAAAGTGCTTTAAAAATATCTAAAGACGAACTAATACACGGAACAAATCCTCAGCTAAAAGAAATGGCTCAAAAAAGTATAACCGATCAGACAAAAGAACTTACCGGTTTTAAATTATGGCTTTTGGCAAGCAAATAATTAATGTTGTAAAAGGCTTACTGCTTTTCCAGTACAGTGCTTGTAACACCCGAAACATTCATGTGAATTGTTTCGCCTGAATCTTCAAAAGTAGAATCCTTTATTACGTGTTGTATAATGGTTAACAGGTTGCCGCTAAAGCTATATCGTCCGCCACTGGCGGTGGTTTGAGCAGAACCTCCCATACCTGATGTTACAGAACCCTGCGGAAAATAAATAGAATCTGCACCAACGAGTTTGTATACTCCCGTACCACTGCTTGAAGGCAGGTTAGCTTTAAAAGGGAAACTTGCTGAATCAAGTAATTCATTATCCTGGTAGATATAATATTTGGCTTGAGTGTCTACTGAATAAGATAACCCTGTATAACTAAGATTGGCGTTGTCAAATATAAGCGTGCCCTGGTTATTGATAGTAGTATAATCAGTGATACTAACTGTCTTTTCACCATCAGTGGCGGTTTCAGTGTTGTTGATTGATGCGGTCAGATATTTAAGCTTATAAGTTCCCTGAATACCTGTAGCGTTAGTGTTTTTGTTATCGTCTTTTTTGCATGAGGCCAGCATAACAATAGCCATAAGTAAACCCGGGAGAAGGTATTTTTTCATTTGATTTGTTTTTTAGAGAACGAATAAACAGCAGGGTTATTTTATATGAATAGTTGCGGTTAAAGAAATATTCTTTTTTTAAAAAATTAGTATACAAGTTGAAGAGAGAAAGATATGTTATAGTGCCACGTACTTACATGTGACACAAGTGAGACGTGTGCTTTTATAATAGTTGATACTATAGTTGTATTGAAAATCGTAGAAATTGTTACCTGTAACTGTACAAACAATCATTAAGTTTAATTACGCAAGCTCGATTAAAATTTTTATCCCAAAATCGTAAAGCATGGCAACAATGGCTGCAAAAGCATCATGCAAGAGAGCATGTTATTTAGCATATTTATATAAGAAGAAGAGTGGCGAAAGCCGTATATCTTATCGTGATGTGGTAGAAATAATTACTCATTTAATACTCATTTAAAAAGCAAGCCGGGTTCTGCATGGCTTACTACCTGCAAAACCCGGCTGGCGCTGAATAAAGTTTATCAATAAAATCAGTCTCTCCGTGAAGCTTTATTTGCTTCGTTTTCTAAATCGTTACCAGCTTTTTCTGTTTCATTTTTTGCAGAGTTAGCTGCGTTTTCTGAAGAAGTCTTTGCATCACCAACAGTATTTTTTATAGCTGCGCCGGCTTTATCAAAAACGTTACCATCTTCTGCTTTCGCATTGTTGGCAGCCTTATTAACTTCGTTACCTGCACTGTTGGCTGAGTTTTGTACATCGGTTTTTACATCTTTTGCCGCGTTGTGTATTTCATTACCTGCATCATCAGCAGCGTCTTTTACTTTATTGCCTAAACTTTCATTTTCATTTGACATAACATGTATTTTTTAAATTTTAAAAATTTTGATTCCGGAAAAAAGCGGCAATTAATATGCCAGTGCTTACACAGAAGATTGATACAGGCCATCAACCTGGTTATGATCTCAGGCAGAGAGTAACTTCCATTTTTCATATTTATGCAATGGCAAACAAAAGCAGTTTAATCTTTGGCCAGGTTTTCTTGAAAGTTTTACTTTTCCATTATAATATCAAGATTATCTAAAGATCTTAAATCTATCTTTTTCCGGTTAAGTTTAAATTTAGCTTTATAAAAGGTTATGGTTTGCTCAGCATTTAAGTTCGCTTTATCGAGTGTTAATTTGTAAAATCCTTTTGCATCAGTTGTGTCTCTAACTTCGCCAATAAATACTTCAACATCTTTTAATGGCTTATTCTTATAAGTAACAAATCCATTAACAACATTATTTAATGCTATAGTTGCTTTTAAATAAATAATACGATTACCTGTAAGTGTATACAAAGAATCCGGATTTTTTAAAACATAATCTTCTGTAAAGTGAATGCCAAATTTTACCGGTGTGTTTAAATACTTCATTGGAGTATTCTCAAATAACGCATCATTATTATCATGCAACATTGCTTCCCGTGGCTCCAATCCAAGAAATATAACAACCCTTCCATTTCTTTCAAGCCTGGTATTGTTATCCGTTTGCACAATCACTCTTACATTAAAAGTGTTTTCATTAGGCTTAACAAATAAAAAGATAAAAGTAAATACACCCAAAGCGCCGCCAGCCCTTAGAAATCCTTTATAATTTATATTGATGAACCCCGGAAGTATCGCAGCTAAGCCTGCACATGAAATTGCGAGAATGGTTTTATAAATGCCAAAATATTCCTGGATGGTTGAAGGAAATTTTATTGATATAAATATTAATATCAAAATAAATATTACGCCGATAATAGTAATTGGTAAGATTTTTTTATTGCTTTGGTTCATTTGATGAGTTGCAAATTCGTTTTCAATTGATTTCAAATAAGCCTTTCTGGTAGCCTCATCTTTAATTGTTTCAGCAAATGCATAAGCATCTTTTAATACCTCAATATTTGATACATATTGACCATCGAATTTGTATTTAAAAGTTTTCTCTTTCATTTAAATTCAAAAACAATGTCAATATAATATTTGTCTTTAT
The DNA here is from genome assembly GCA_964236235.1 of uncultured Chitinophagaceae bacterium. Lineage (GTDB taxonomy): Bacteria > Bacteroidota > Bacteroidia > Chitinophagales > Chitinophagaceae > Ginsengibacter. Next base: position 13,494 of record CAXSDW010000054.1, on the reverse strand, counting down.
CTATATATTTACCTTGTGCCTCGCTATAAATGCTGGAAGGAATTTCATTCTTATTACCAAACTCACCTAAATCAAACTCGTCATCTATTGTTCTTACCTGGTAACGCTTATCTAATAAATTTTCATCTTCGGCCAATGATAATAAAAAGTATGCTTCAGTTGCAGGTATGTTCAGCTTTTGTGAAACCTGGTCTAAAGAAATTACAGAAATGTTCCCTTTTTCTATGTATTTAGAAAGGAGCTTTTCTAATGAATCAATTTTAGAATTGAATTCTTTATACTTTGTTTTGTATTTCTCTAATTTGCTTAATTCCATAATTTAATTCTTTTTCTAAGCAGTCTCTTTGTACTCTTATCTGCGAAGATCTTCTTGAAATCCTCATAAACAAATCCCTGTTAAGCTCCATTGCGGAATTTTCAGCAAGCCAATAGCCGGTTAAGTCTTCAGTAAGCCAATCGTCAATACCTACTGCAGCTGCGGCTTCATACTCCGGCAAATTTCGTATGTCAAGTTTATTGCTTGAACTTGTAAATGTTTGCTTTGCGTTATTTGATATTGTGGTAACACCGCGGTTAACTCTAAATTTCTTTTTCTCATTGGTTGCTATATGATTTGCAACCCTGTTTAAATTTAAGTCCTGGAAATTTATATCCGGAAATAGTTCTAAAAGCAAATTGCGATAGTAACTTTCAAACGCTGTTTCAGCGCTTTTCTTTTCTTCATTCTTATGTGAATGAACATTGCCCGGGCTGTCGAACCGTAATTGAACAAGACCATCTTTACAATCTATTACAAAAACTATATTAACTAATTTGGGCGTTTTCACAATTTCACTTGTATCATAATCTACGGTTACTTCGTACTGTATTTCAGAATATTTAAACTTGATTATTTCATTTTTCCAATACAGGTAATTAAAGGTTGGTTTTGTTGTGGCTTTCACCCTTACATAATTCTCTTCTGATGGAACAATATTCCGCTTTTTCCAATCACTTAAATATTTTTCCTTATTTGCTGATACTTCTTTAATATTAAGAGCTGTTTGTAAGTATATTTTTTTGCCTCCGTTTTCTTCAATTTCTCCAACAGCTTTTTCTAATTGCGTTAAGCTGATTGTATTTTCAGTAATGGCTTTAGTAAGGTTATTTATGAAGTCTTCATTACTCGCAGCTTTCATTGGAATACCAGCTTCTTTATACCAACCTATCACCGATGTAAAGGAAATATTTTTAGTCATTTCTTTCACTTCTTCGGTAAGCTTTTGTTCATTCTTTTCTTTTGCCATAGCAATATTTTATGAATATTACAATAAATCTAAAGATAATCTTTCTACCAGTTTCATGCAGACATAAAACCCGTACAGTTGGATTTGATAGCGTTCGGATCTATTGAATTAAGACTTTCTTTATCTTTCCCTATTTCAACTCCGTTCAAAATTATTGAAGCATTTTTTGTTTCTTTTATTGAAGTCGTAGTATCGTTTGTATCATTTAGTTTGCCATCATTAATTGTTGCGTTTTTTACGCCATTATCGGCCGTGTAAAAGCTGGCAAAACAAAAGAGTTAGTGATAAAAACCAAACATGGAGAAATGAGTTATAACTAATAACTCTTTTGCATTTTAAATGTCACAGGCTGTTCTTTATAAGAGGTAACAATGTGATCATTTTGTTTCGCAGATATCCACTTTGGGCCGTTTTTAATGGCATCTGCTGCAACTTTAGCAAGCTTTGTTCCTTGCATACTAACTACGGTAACATCACTTACAGTTCCATCAATACCTACAATGAAGCGAACAAGGCATGTTGCTGATTTCCCTTCATCGCTTAACTCTTTAATATGTTCCTGAATTTGCTTTGTTATGTACCTATTCCATGCTTCATTCCCTCCAGGAAAAGAAGGCTCAACTTCAACCTTGGTAAAAACTTTATCTGTATTCAGGTTTATGTTATTATCTGAAATTTTATTTTCGTCAATTGCAGTATTTTTTGCAGCGATTATAATTACTCCATTTATTCCTTTATTTCCATATAATCTTATAGCGCTTGCATTGTTTATGATCGTTACAGAATCCGGATATTTTAATTTGTTTACATAATCCTCCCCAAAACTCCCAATTTCTTTACCATTTAAAATTACAAGAGCGCTTTTAATTTTTTCTCCATGCAAATATGCAGAATCGGTTTGCCTTACGTTAATATATATACTGTGGTTTGAAATTGTATCTTTTTTCATATCACTTTTTGTTATTATTTCAATCACTCCATATTTTCCTTTAGTACCATATTTTTTTACAGCAGATTCTCCCTTTAAAACATTAATAGTTTGTATGGAACTTGGGTTTAAAGATTTAAGTGCATTACTATCATGTCCTTTTTCTACACCGTCTACAATTATTAAAGCATTATTTGTATTAGATTTTGCCTTAGGCGTTGTATCTCTAAAAGAAAATTCATTTTTATTGCCGGATATCGTATCCATAAGATCAAAGTCGTTTTTATTTTCTATTAAATACTTTACAGCAAATTTGTCTTCAGCATATTTCTCAATTCCATTTAAAATATTTCTTGCAATTGTTTGCTGGTTTCCTGGTTTTGCTAAATACGCTAAATCCTTTTGATTAGTTAAAAAACCAGGCTGAATAAGAATTGCAGGACATTGGCTGGCATTCAAAACCCATACTCCTTTATCCGGTTGATGCAGGTCATTATTTATTTGAAGTGCATAATCATGTTTAAAAGACTCCAGTAAATCAGAACCAAGTATTTTACTTTCCTTAAAATAAACATTACCATTATTTGGTATTAATATATCAAGTCCGCTTTCAGTATTTTTATTTAGAGCTGCATTGATATGAATGGAAATAAAAAGATCCGCTTTGTTTGTTTTTGCAAACTTTACTCTGTCTTTTACATTAATAGTTTGATCTTTTTCTCTTGATAAAATAATATTTATGTTTTCGTTTTCATTCATTGCTTTAATCTCTTTTGCAATCGAAAGCGTTAAATCTTTTTCATTAATACTATTTACAACGGCCCCGTTATCATCTCCGCCATGCCCTGCATCAATTACAACGGTTATCTTTTTGCCGGTATAATCAGCAGGTAAGCTGATCGTTTTCATCTTTAAAGTAAAAGCAAGAAATAGTGACACAGCTAAAGGCAACACTACAAGCCTGCTTACATAATTTACTTTGGCATTTTTATTTTTGGCTAACATAATTAATCTTCGTTTTAAGGGTGAATAAAAAAAGTTATTTGTAATAGTAAATTGTTGCTGCGGATAAGCGGCTTGTAGTATCATAGCTGCAAAAGCTGCACTGTCATTGTCTTCGAGGGCTTTTTCATCTGCAATAAATTCATGGATCATATTTAATTCTTTACGTATAAGCCAAAAAAAAGGATTGATCCAAAACAATATCAAAACTATATTCATGAACACCTTATCATAGCTGTGTTTTTCCTGCACATGTGCAACTTCATGATTGAATATTTGTTTACCCGTTGAAGTGTTTATATCAATCTTATCATTCCAAAAAATAGTATTGAAAAATGAAAAAGGTGTACCGTCTGCATCTGTATTTATAAAGTTGATTCCTTCTATAATTGTTTGGTGATATTTATTTTTTAGCCGGTTTATTTTATATAATGTCCGGATAAGACATGTCAGAAAAAAGCAGGTAATAATAAAGTAAATAATTGCCGGTATATCCGCAGTATTTACGTTGAAGTAATTATTATTCTTTGTGTATTCATAAACTACTTCATCGCCGGAATTAACTACCTGTAAAAAATGAACAACCGGGGTTTTATCATTATCGGTGTTGTGCCGGATATTTATTTTTATCAGCGGTGCTGCTAATGATAATACCACTGCTGCCAGCAAAAAGAATCTGTTCCATTTATGAAAAATTTTATTACGCAGCGCAATAATATAATAGCCATATAAAATACCGGAACAGATAATAATTTTTAAAAGATAGTAGCCAAATGTTAGCATAAGATTGTTTTAGTAGTTAAACATTACCTGTTCTTTTTTAATTGTTTTACTAAGAGCTCAAGTTCTTCTATGCTTAAATTATTTTCTTTAACCATAAAGGAAACGGCGTTGCTGAATGATCCTTCAAAATAACCTTTCACAAGATTTTTTATTGAACCTTTAGAATAAGCTTCCTTGGCAACTATTGGGTAATATTGATGTGATCTGCCAAAAACGGTAATGCCAACAAATTCTTTTTCAACCAATATTTTCAAAATAGTTGCCACTGTATTTTGATGAGGCTTAGGATTTGGCAATTCATCTATGATCTCCCGCAGAAAGGCTTTGCCAAGCTTCCATATAATTTGCATTATTTGTTCTTCTGCCTTGGTTAATGTCTTCATTTTTTTACATTTTTTCTTTACAAAACAAACCTACAACTAATTATTTAGTTTTAAAACTATTTTTTTAGTTTAGTCTGAATTTTTTTATTAGCAGCGTTTAATATTTTAAAAATCAGAATGCCATTATAATTTTACATTTGCAGAATATAACTGTTATGCTATGGCTGAGCCAATTTTGCAATTGAAGAATGTAAACATTTACCAGGGCGGATCTTTAATTCTTTCTGATGTAAATATTAATGTAAACAAAGGTGAATTTGTTTACCTGGTTGGTAAAACAGGAACCGGAAAATCAAGTCTTTTAAAAACGTTATACGGCGATCTTACTTTAAAAGAAGGCGAAGGCACAGTAGCCGGTTACAACCTTAAAGAGATGGATTGGAAAAAAGTTCCTTACCTGAGACGTAACCTGGGCGTGGTTTTCCAGGATTTTCAATTACTTACTGACAGGGATGTAAATAATAATTTAAAATTTGTATTAAGATCAACGGGCTGGAAAGACCATAATCTTATGGATGAAAAAATTGCAGACGTGCTGGATAAAGTTGGTCTGAAAACCAAAGGTTTTAAAATGCCTTTTGAATTAAGCGGCGGAGAGCAACAAAGGGTTGATATTGCAAGAGCGTTATTAAATTCTCCAAGACTGATACTTGCAGATGAACCTACTGGTAATCTTGATCCTGAAACTTCAGATGAAATTATGCAACTGCTTTTTAATATTTGTAAAGACTATGGAACTACCATTGTTATGGCCACTCATGATTATATCGTAATCAATAAATTTCCTGCAAGAACTATTAAAACTGAGCGTGGTAAAGTTTGGGATAATGCTAGTATATCCATTGTATAAGCTGCCTTGCGTTTTGTTCATTACTATATATTGGCAAAAGTAATTGCTTGCGCAGGATTATATCTTCATGTAAGAATGAACGATCATAAAGTTTTACAATATTTTCTTTGTAAGAATTGTGGTCCGAAGCGATACTGCATAATGCCTGTAACCCGCTGCCATCAACACCTGCATCATTTATTATACAATGCCTTCCATTATACAATGCGTTAAGTAATTTAATTTTTATGCCTGTTGTATTAAAAGAAGGCAAAACGTTTATTTGTGCTTCTTTAATAAGTTCCTGCAATTCCTTGTCTGAAGGATTTGAAACCAAACAGGTGTTTTTATTCTTACGCGTTAAATCACGTAATATTTCAGAGGGATTTTTTCCTGCAATTACAAATGGAATATTAATTTGATTGAAAACATTTTTTAACAACCATGTGGCTGCCTTTTCATTTTCGGTAACGCCAAGATTTCCATGATACAGGCAATAATTTCCTTTTCCTTCTTTTGTATTTATAGAAGTGTAAGGCAAAAAAACAGGAAGATATTTTATATGATTTACATTGAATTGCTCCTGGTATATTTCTTTGTCAGCAAGAGTTACAGTTATATAAGTGGCTTTGGAAGATATCCGTTTTTCATATGTTTTTAAGAGCCTGCTTTCATTTAAATAATAAACTTTCTTTGAAAATGAATTTGCTGATTTTGCAAGTTGTTTGTAATATTCAAACTCTGCATTATGCAGCCGCACAAAAACTTTTTTATCCTTCAATGCATTTTCATATAAATAATAAGTACAATGAATACCTTCCAGCAAAACCGGGTAATTATCCTTTAATAAATTTTGTAATAGTTTGTCGTTCCTGCGTGAATTGACAATATAAGGCAGAGTTAATGATAAACCTCTAAAGCCCAGTCTGCGCTTATAATATAGCACTTCTTCACAATAGTTATTTAATTCTTCCTGCTTACCTCTGCCGTATTCAAAGCAATGAAGATGTATTTTTATTCCCTGTTTATACAGTGCAATTATCTTATAAAAAAGATCAAAAACACCTCCATAATCCGGAGGAAAAGGCACATCAAGACATACTATATGTAAATGCTTATCCAATATATTCTTTATAAAAGCTGATCAGTTTTTTCTCTTCATTTTGCCAGTTATAAATTTCCCTTGCTTTTAAACAATTCTGCTGAAGACGATTATAAAACTCCTTATCCGATAACAATTTGTTTAATTGCTTTGCAAGGTTTCCGGCGCTTACATCTTTTACCATAACACCTATTTCATACTGATTGTTTATTTCGCTGTAAGCCGGGTAATCTACGCAAAGCTGCGGTACTGCGGCTTGTATGTAGTCAAAAAAACGGTTTGCCAAAGAATAGTAATTACTCAGGCCTTTACTATCAAACAGCGTTATTCCAGCCCATGCATTAAGTGTAAATTCTTTTAATTGATCAGGCGGCAACTTTCCTTTAAAAATTATTTGTTTACTTAAATTATACTCTTCCACTAAATTTTTAGCCTGCGAAAGAAAATTGCCATCACCACAAATAATTAATTGTGCATTCACCTGGCACATAGCAGGAATAAGTGTTTCAAAGCAACGGCCTTCATTAACTGCGCCCTGATATAAAATATATTTTTCCTTTTTTTCAGGAATTTTAAATTCATATTTTAGAGCAATGCTTCTTATAACTTCATAATTTACTGCATACATTTTCTTAAATTCATCTCTGATAAGATCATTTACTGTGTACCCTTTTTTAAACTCAGGCACTGAATATTTTTCTATTCGTTTCCAGAATTTATAAATAGCCGGTCTTGTTACAATTTCTTTCATTTCACAAAACAATTCATGTGCATCATAAACCCTTTTAATTCCTTTTAACCTTGAAATAAAAAGACATGGTAATATTGTGTCAAGATCTATGGCACAAATGCAATTTAATTTTTTTGTAAGAAGATAAAAGAACAATCGCAGATTGTATTCTGCATAAAATAATTTTCTTTTTTCAAAGAAACATTTAATTCTTTTTTGTGCAAATGGTTGTTGAATTAATGAGACGGATTTTTTTAACTTTCTGCCAACAAGGGTTACATGATAACCGCTCCTGGCAAGCGATGTACAGATACGTATCATTCGCTGGTCATACGTAAGATCATTGGTAACAGTAAAATATAGTATCATCAAACCGGTAAAATTAACTGGAGCGTTATTGCATAGCCTGATAAATTCTTTCAATTATTTCCACTGTTTTTAATCCATCTTCTGCAGAGGTCATTTCATGGCTATAATTTCGCAAAGCTTTAAATAAGTTCCCATACACTTTATCATGGTTGCTCATGCTTCCCTTGTAAAAGCCATAATCATTAGCACCTGCATCTTGCTGTAAATAAGGTATTTTATAATCTTCAATTTCCTGGTATTCCAGTATGTTTAAATATTGCCCACCAATCTTTACTGTTCCTTTCTCACCAAATAAAGTAAACGATCCTTCCATATTTTTCCTGAAACTGTTTACTGTATAATTTAATGTACCAATTGCGCCGGATTGCATTTCAAAAATAACGGCGCCTGTATCTTCGATCTCCATAAACGGATGAACAAAATTTCTTGTTGTAACTTTTACATTTTTCACCTCACCAAGCAGCCAGTAAAGCAGATCAATGAAATGACTGAACTGCGTATATAAAGTTCCTCCATCCAGTTTCTTTGTTCCCTTCCAGGTATTTTCATAATACGCCCCGGGCCGGTTCCAGAAGCAATTTATTTGGAAACTAATTATTCGTCCAAGCTTATTTTCGTTACATAATTTCTTCACTTCTGCAACCGGCGGATTGTACCTGTTCTGTTTTACAACAAATAAATTCCGTTGCACTTTTTTTGCAGTTTCAATCATCAATTTTGCATCTGTACTGCTAATGCACAAAGGTTTTTCACAAAGCACGTGAAGCCCGGCTTCCAAACATTTTATAGTATGTAACGTATGTAATCCGTTAGGTGTACAAATGCTGGCAACAGTTAAATCACTTTCATTTTCAAGCAAACTTTCCAATGAATAATAAGGTGTTGCATTAAACTTTTTTGCCAATAAATTTGCCCTCTCCGGAATTATATCACATACGGCTGATAAAGCTTCTTGTGTAACGATATTTTCGGCGTGACGTTCAGAAATTTTGCCACATCCGATAATTGCAAATGAATATTGCATATAAAAGTAAAGATGCCGTAATTGGCCAGAATATGAGCGGTTTTTTAAATTGTAATAAAAAAAATCATAAGAAATATATATCACTTTTTAACTTTCAATCAGCCACTTAGGTTTAAAATTAAAAATTAATCGTTACCTTCGCAAACTATAAAAATCGAAAATTATAATTTATTAAAATGTCTTATTTAACAACAGAAAAGAAAGCGGATATTTTTACTGAGTTTGGACAAAGTAAAACAAACACCGGTTCTATAGAAGCAAATATTGCTATTCTTACAGAGAAAATAAATCATATATCTGGTCATTTGAAAGACAACAAAAAAGATTTTTCTACCCAGCGTGGCTTAATGCAAATGGTAGGCAGGCGTAAAAGATTGCTGACATATTTAAGTAAGCATAATCTAACTGGTTATCGTTCATTAATTGAGAAGTTAGGTCTGCGCAAATAATCTATTTTATAATAGTTAGCTATTTCCCAACTGAAAATAAACGGTTGGGATATTTTTTTTTAAACAATTTCAGAATATAATATGAAACCAAATCCAATTTCAATAACATTCGATATGGGTGATGGCCGCATGGTTACGCTCGAAACAGGAAAACTTGCACGCCAGGCAGACGGTGCTGTTACTGTACGTGTTGGCAACTGCATAATACTTGCCACGGTTGTTGCAAATAAAGAACCTAAAGCAGGCCAGTCATTTTTTCCTTTGTCAGTAGATTACCAGGAAAAATTTGCATCCGCAGGCCGCATACCAGGTTCATTTTTTAAAAGGGAAGCAAGACTAAATGATTACGAAATACTTACTTCACGATTAATTGACAGGGCTTTACGGCCATTATTTCCTGAGGATTATGTTTGTGATGTACAGGTGTTAGTTTCACTTATTTCATCAGATGCTGAAGTGATGCCGGATTCATTGGCTTGTCTTGCAGCCTCAGCGGCGCTGGCAGTATCTGATATTCCTATCCAGGAAATAATTTCAGAAGTAAGAATTGGCAGACTTAATGGAGAAATGAAAGTAAACCCGACTCGCAGCGAACTTGCTGATTGTGATATGGAATTTATTATTGCTGCTACCGATAAAAATATTATGATGGTAGAAGGTGAGAGCAAGGAGTGCCAGGAAGAAGATCTTATCAAAGCCATTGAAGCAGCACATGAAGCTATTAAAATTCAGGTAAAAGCACAGGAAGATCTAAAAGAAAAATGCGGCGCAAAAGCTAAAAGAGAATATAAAAAACCCTATCGTAATGAAGAGTTGAAAGCGAAGGTAAATGAATTTGCAAAAGATAAAATGCTGACGATTTCTTCTTCAGCTTCTTCCAAACATCAAAGGGCTGATGAATTTGACGAATTAAAATCTGCGCTTCAGGAACACCTTGGCGAATTACCCGAAGAAGACAAACCTTTAGTGAGTTATTACTTTGATGACCTTCAGTACCATGAAGTAAGAAATATGATCTTAACACAAAAAATAAGATTAGATGGAAGAGCAACCGGAAATGTGCGTGACCTTACTATGGAAACAGATATTTTACCAACACCACATGGCTCAGCATTATTTACAAGAGGAGAAACCCAATCTCTCACAACTGTAACTTTGGGAACTCCGCTGGATGAATTATTAATTGAGAGCGCTGCTAAAAGTGATTATTCAAAATTCATCTTACATTATAATTTTCCTCCTTTTTCTACAGGTGAAGTAAAGCCAATGAGAGGTGTGGGAAGAAGAGAAGTTGGTCATGGAAACCTGGCAATGCGTTCTTTAAAAAAGATGATGCCGGGCAGCGATTATCCTTATACAGTAAGGGTTGTAAGTGATATTTTGGAAAGCAATGGTTCTTCATCTATGGCTACCGTTTGTGCAGGTTCGCTGGCATTGATGGATGCCGGTGTGCCTTTGTCAAAGCATGTAGGCGGCGTGGCAATGGGTTTAATTTCAAAAGGTGATCAATACGCAATTTTAACGGATATTTTAGGTGATGAGGATCATCTTGGTGATATGGATTTTAAAGTAACCGGCACAAGAGAAGGAATATGCGGGGTGCAAATGGATATAAAAGTTGATGGCTTAAGTATGAATGTGATGAGAGAAGCATTGGAGCAGGCCCGAAAAGCAAGGCTGCATATTTTAGATGCCATGTATGCCTGCATTCCTGAGCATAGAGAAGATGTAAAACCTCATGCACCAAGAATGGAAAAGCTAATTATTGATTCTGAATTTATCGGAGCTGTTATTGGCCCCGGTGGAAAGATCATTCAGGAGATTCAAAAATCAACAGGCGCTACTATTAATATTACTGAAGTTGGTAAAACAGGTGAAGTAAGTATTTTTTCTGCAGATAAAGAAAGCCTTGACCAGGCAGTTGCATGGGTAAAAAGTATTGTAGCTGTTCCCGAAGTTGGTGATGTGTATGAAGCAACAGTAAAATCAATTAAAGAATTTGGCGCATTTGTGGAATTTTTGCCAGGAAAGCAGGGGCTGTTGCACATTTCAGAGATTATGTGGAAACGACTTGATACTATGGAAGGAGTTTTAAATGAGGGAGACAAGGTGAAAGTAAAGATCATTGGCACTGATCCAAAAACCGGAAAATTCAAGTTAAGCAGAAAAGCATTATTGCCTAAACCCGAGCAATCACCGTCACCAAGACCTGCACAAAATCAAAACAACCCAAGGAATTAATCTTGTGAATAATACATTAGCGGCTTGCAATTGCAAGCCTTTTTTTATGTAAAAAATAATTAGAAATTAGAGAGAAGTACAAAAATTGTTATTGCGATTATGTAAACAATTTATAAGTCATTTAATCAACTCATACACACCACTTGATTTTGCTTCAAGAGAAATATCTTTAAGATCATTTATTTCTCCGGTTATTACGTTCTTCATTTTGGTAAAGCCGTTCGTTCTCTCTGTAAATCTCCCCATGGCTATATTTCTTTTCTCATTTGCAGTATTCATTATTACCATCACTGTTTGGAAATTATCGTATCGGAAATAAACATAAACCGCGTCTTCCGGTACATATTGCATCATCTTGCCTGCAGTAATTGCGGAAGACACTTTGCGAAAATTTGCCAGTTTTGCAATATACCTCCAGATGCCTTCTTCGGTTGCTGAGCGACCGGCAATTGAGAATTTGTTTATTGAATCAGAAGCCCATCCTCCTGGGAAATCCTGGCGAACATGCCCGTCATTTGGAGATGTTGTACCGGTAAGCCCTATCTCATCGCCATAATATATTTCCGGAATACCGCGGCACGTTAAAAGCCATGCCAGTGCTGACTTATACTTATTCACGTCTTCTCCTGCAACTGAAAAAAAACGAGCCATGTCATGATTGTCTAAAAAGATAACATTGCGCATTGGATCTTTATAAACAAAGTCCTGGGCAAGTGTTGTGTATAGATTATTTACACCATCCGTCCAGCCAAAGTCTTTAGTTATTGCATCAGTAATTCCCCATAATGTTTGAAAGTCGGTTGATGCCTGAAGATTGCTTTTAAATGGAATATTATAATTGTTCTGCACAAAAAAACTTTGATTAGGCACACCATGAACCCATGTTTCCCCAAACATCGTAAGCTTTGGATATTCATTCATCAATGCCTGGTTACAACGATTCATAAAATTAAGATCGTTATAAGCATATGTATCAATCCGCCATCCATCTATGCCAAACTCCTCTACTGTCCATATAGCATGTTCAATCAAAAAATTAGCTGCATAAGGATTGTCCTGGTTAAGATCAGGCATCTCACGGGTAAACCAGCCCTCAGTCATTTTCTGTTTATCAATAGCGCTTGAATACGGATCAAATATTGCCTGGTCTTTGTAAGTGGTGTTTGTATATTCCGGCCATTGATGCAGCCATTCTTTCATAGGCAAATCGGTTACCGTAAAATGATATTTACCTACATGATTATATACGGCATCCTGTATAATTTTCATTCCTCTTGCATGAACGGAATCTATTAACTGGTGATAAGCATTTTCTCCGCCAATACGGGGATCAATTTTATAATGATTAGTAAATGCATAGCCATGCTCGGTACGGTTTGGCATATCATTTTCGATAACCGGGTTAAGCCATAAGGTAGTTACACCGAGTGATTGCAGATAACCAAGATGATTGGTAATACCTTGTAAGTCGCCACCATGGCGATAAAAAACAGAATCTCTCCCAAGGCTCTGGTCTTTCATGCCAGGCACTTTATCATTCGTAGTATTGCCGTTGCTAAAACGGTCAGGCATAATAAGATAAATGAAATCCGCAGAAGTAACACCTTGTGCATAATATTTTCCATTGCCGGAGCGGCGTGGTTTTAATTCGTATTGCAGGCTTATATTTTTTAAAAACGGGAAGGTAAATTTGCCGGGCTTTGCAGTTGCATCTATCACAAGATCAAAAAAAAGATAGTTAGGGTTTTCAACATGGTTAATCTTAACAAGATGAACACCTGTTGCAAGCTTAACTCCTGATGCTCCCATTTTTATCATAGGAAAATTATCAGCAACTTTATTTCCATGCACCATAATCTGCAACTTATTCCATTTCATTCCGGCCCACCAGTGTGTTGGGTAACAGTTAATGTTTTGCGACTGGGCAAATGTGAAATAAGAAATAAGAATTAAGAAATAAGAAATAAGAAATCTTTTCATGATAAATTATTAAAGAAATTGTTTTGCGTTATTCAATTACCGCTTTCTCAACGTTTGGAAATAATTCATCAATTTCATTTTGCAACTCTATTGTTTTGGCAATAGCTGTTGCCATTTTGCAATAATGTGCAGGATCGTCTATTTGCCTGCCTTTGCGATCTTTTAAATACTTTTCCATTACCTGGTAACCGCCGATGTGATAATACCAAACGGCTTCACTCACATTATCAAAATAGCGGCTGTCGTTAATGTAAACTCTTTGTTCATCTGCATTGTATAAAGGCTTTACAATGGTATCGCTATCGCCCTTGCCGAAATATTTTGTTAAAGGATGGTTGAGGGATTTGTGTTTTAAAAGATGCAAATCAGATAATTCTTCACCAAGCTT
>CAXSDW010000053.1:0-24146 GCA_964236235.1 uncultured Chitinophagaceae bacterium | reverse complement strand
ATCTTTTTGGTAATGACATTGAGAATGGCGAACTGCCAAATGACATAAACTGGATTGGTAAAATCATACAGGACATTTGTTATTATAACGCAAAAAATTATTTTAACTGGTGATAGATAAAGTACTTTGCTTTGGAGAAATTTTATTGCGTTTATCACCGGACATGCATGGTGACTGGTTAACCAAAAATGCTATGTCAGTATATGCCGGCGGCGCAGAACTTAATGTAGCTACAGCACTCGCAAAATGGAATGTGCCGGTAAGTTATTGCACCGCTATGCCGGATAATTTTTTATCTAAGCAAATGATACATCATGTAAAACAAAAAAATATTGACACATCTTCAATACAATTTACGGGGGAAAGAATAGGACTTTATTATTTAGAACAAGGCGCTGAAATTAAGCATGCAAATATTATTTATGACAGGGCAAACTCTTCATTTGCAAACTTAAAAAATGGAATGATAGATTGGGAAAAAGTTTTAAAAGATGTTCGCTGGTTTCATTTTAGTGCAATTTCTCCGGCACTTAGTGCAAGTGCTGCGGAGGTTTGTGAAGAAGCTTTACAGGCCTGTGTTTCGAAAGGAATTACAATTTCAGTTGATTTAAATTACAGAGTAAAACTTTGGCAGTATGGAAAGAAGCCACATGAAATTATGCCACAGTTAGCAGCGCATTGCGATGTTATAATGGGAAATATCTGGGCTGCTGAAACTATGCTTTCTATTTCCATTGATGGTGATGTAATAAAAGAAAATAGCAAAGAAATTTACCTGCAACAGTCAATGTTTTCTTCAGAAAAAATAATACAGCAGTTTCCTAAATGCAAGGCTGTTGCAAACACTTTTCGGTTTGAGAAATCTAATCTTGTTTATTACACTACTCTTTTCACTAGTAATAAACTGTTAGTGTCAGCAGAATATAAAACAGAAAAAGTAAATGATAAAGTAGGCAGCGGAGATTGTTTTATGGCGGGTTTGATATATGGATTATATAATAAATTAGATGAACAGGAAACACTTGATTTTGCAACGGCGGCTGCATTTCAAAAATTGTTTATAGAAGGTGATTCTACAAATAAATCAGCAGAAGAAGTAAGGGTATTTATACAAAAATCATGAATAAAAAAGAACATATACTGCAACTCGTAATTACACAAAAATTAGTTCCGTTATATTATCATGATAGCGGGTTGGTAAGTATGGATGTGCTGAAAGCCTTGTACAGCGCAGGTATCAAAACCGTTGAATATACTAACCGAGGTGAAAATGCTTTGGATAATTTCATATACCTGCGTAAAAAGATAAATGAGAATATGCCAGGTCTGTATCTCGGCATTGGCACAATTAAAACTGTTTCAGATGCTGAAATATTCATTGCTGCCGGAGCTGACTTTATTGTATCACCAATAGTAAATACTGAAATGGCAACTGTAGTGCATAAGGCAAAACTTTTATGGATTCCCGGTTGTATGACACCAACAGAAATTCATCTTGCTGAAGCAAATAATGCCACACTTGTAAAGATCTTTCCCGGAAATTTATTACAACCATCTTTCATCAGCGCTATCAAAGAATTATTTCCTGACTTGTTATTTATGGTTACCGGTGGCGTTGAAAAAACAGAACAAAATATACAGGCATGGTTTGATGCAGGCGCAGCAGCTTTAGGCATGGGAAGTAAACTTATCAGTAAACCAATTTTGCAGAAAGGTAATTATAGCCAGATCACATCTGATGCTGAATCAATCTTGCAAATCATACAAAACATAAAAGCGAAATAATGGTTACACCTCCCGGCAAGTACAGGTGGACAATTGTCGCTTTACTATTTTTTGCTACCACTATCAATTATCTTGACAGGCAGGTTATCGGTTTTTTAAAACCTACTTTAGAGCAATCGTTTAAATGGACAGAAGAAGATTATAGTAAAATTGTAATGGCATTTACGGCGTCGTATGCAGTAGGTTTGTTGATCTTTGGAAGAGTGATAGATAAGATAGGAACAAAGCTTGGCTACGCCGCTTCAATCATTGTATGGAGTGTTGCTTCTATGGCGCATGCGCTGGCCAAATCTACGCTGGGCTTCGGTTTAGCACGGTCAGCATTAGGTATCGGGGAAGGCGGAAACTTTCCTGCAGCTATTAAAACAGTAGCCGAATGGTTCCCAAAAAAGGAGCGGGCGCTTGCAACAGGTATCTTTAATTCAGGCGCCAATATTGGTGCTATCGTTGCGCCAATCGTTGTGCCATGGATACTGGGTACATTTGGCTGGCAACAGGCATTCATATGGACAGGCGCTGTTGGTTTTATCTGGTTAATTTTCTGGTGGATGACTTATGAAATTCCTTCACGGCATAAAAAGTTATCTGCAAATGAACTTGCCTATATTAACAGTGATGTGGATGAACAAGCACATGCAGGAAGAATTTCATGGCGGCAATTATTTAGAGTAAGGCAAACATGGGCCTTTATCGCAGGCAAATTTTTCACTGATCCTATCTGGTACTTTTATTTATTTTGGTTGCCTTCTTACTTTGCTTCTATTTTTCATCTTGATCTTAAACGTCCAACTCTTCCTCTCATAATTATTTATACAGCAACAACTATCGGCAGTATCGGCGGCGGTTATTTATCGTCTTACTTAATAAAAAAAGGATTGCCTGTATATAAAGCACGCAAGATTGCCATGTTTATTTTTGCTGTTTGCGTTGTACCAATAATTACTGCAAGATATGCCACTAATATGTGGACAGCCGTAGCATTGATGAGTCTTGCTGCTGCTGCTCACCAGGCCTGGAGCGCTAATATTTTCACTACCGTAAGTGATATGTTTCCCAAGGCAGCAGTCAGTTCTGTTGTAGGTATTGGCAGCATGGCAGGTTCTGTTGGCGGAATTTTATTTCCTCTTTTTATTGGTGTCTTATTAGATCACTATAAAAACTTAGGTGATATTTCTCTTGGCTATAATATTCTTTTTCTCATATGCGGATGCGCCTATCTGCTTGCATGGAGCATTATGAATTTGTTAGTGCCTAAAATGAAACCTGTAAATTTGTAATGCTGATTTTTCTTATACACAACAGTGAAATTTATTTGGGCGTGCCCCGCTACCCGGCGGGTCGGGCTATCCGCTGCAAGTCCTCACTACACTGCGTTTCGCTCCGGGCTTTCCGCTACTATCCCTCACGCAAAAGCTATTATATTTCAAGCTAATATGCATGGTGTGTAAATAATAAAATAACACGTGCTCAAGACAATTTTTTATTAAAAACATAATTTTAAAGATTTCTTAATCTAACATATTTATTTATATTTAGGGCATCTATTGACTTGCTAAAACTTATTCTTATGACTTCAGTTATTCCTAATTCCGCTTCCCTAATTAACCGTAAATCACTTTTTGTTGCCAGTTGCATGGCGTTGTTAGTTACCTCGCTTTCATTTGGTATTCGTGCAGGGTTATTAAATACGTGGGCGCATGATTTTGAACTCTCGCAGGAGCAAATAGGAATTATTACAAGTACAGCCTTTTGGGGCTTTCCTCTTGCCATCGTAATTGGCGGGATGGTGGTGGATATTATCGGTATGAAAAATTTATTGGTGGCAGCTTTTGTTTTTCATCTTTTAGGAATAATACTTACCATAACTGCTACAGGATTCTGGTCTTTATTTATTTCTACATTACTAATTGGCTTAGGTAATGGAACCGTTGAAGCCGCCTGTAATCCACTTGTTGCAAGTTTGTATTCAGATAATAAAACTACCAAGCTTAACCACTTTCATCTATGGTTTCCCGGAGGTATTGTTATCGGAACACTTATAGTTAGTTTCTTTGGCCAATACCTTTCTGGCGGCGCTTACCTTGCTAACTGGAAAATTCTGGTGGCAGTAATGCTTATACCTACAATTTTATATGGCTATTTATTTATCAAACTTAAATTCCCGGTTACAGAACGAGTGGCAAGCGGTATATCAACTTCAAGAATGTACCAATCGTTATTAAATCCATTGTTCATTGTAATGATAATTCTTATGCTGGGCACGGCTATCACCGAATTATTTACCAATCAATGGATAGACGTGTTGCTTAAGAATGTATCTGATAATGCCATACTTCTCTTAACGCTTGAAACAGGTATAATGGTGATTGGCCGCGGCTTTGCGAAGCCTGTAGTTAAACTTTTTTCGCCTGCAGGCTTGCTTCTTACTTCATCAATACTTGCAGCGCTTGGGTTGTATTTATTAGGCCATTCAACCGGTAATATGTTATTTGTTGGAGCTATCGTGTTTGGTCTTGGCGTATGTTACTTCTGGCCAACGATGCTTGGTTTTGTTTCAGAGAATTTACCTGAAACCGGTGCTGTGGGTTTAAATTTTATGGGAGGCGCAGGTATGTTTGCAGTATCTGTTTATATGATTTTCATGGGAGGTTTTTATGACAGGTTAATTGCCGGAAAATTACCTGGTAATGCAAACGTTGCGGATTACGCCGCTGCCACTCCTGCCAGTGAGATGGGTCTGCAATATGGAAAGGCAAAAAGCCTTGCCGGCCCTGAAATATTAAATGCAACACTGATCATTCCTATTATTTTAATTGTCGCCTTTACTATATTACTATTTTATATGCGCAGCAGAAAGAATAAAACTGCATTAAATGTGCAGACTACAACATTAAACGAAACTGTTGGTAATTATTAAAATATTTAAGAGGAATTTGTATCGCAACGAACAGAAATTTTAATGCAAAGAACGCAATGAGTTATTTGCTTTGAAAATATTCTTTGTTTAGATTTAAGCAGATGTTATTTTGATTTGTTCAGCAATCTTTTTAGCACTCTTTGCGATTTGCTTTGTGTTCTTTGCTATGCTTTGCTCTTGTATATAAACCTCAGCATTCAACACCATCACAGTGCGTAGTTCTTGTTTCAGTTTCTAAAGTTACATGCTGAATATTTTCATGCTGTAACTTATGCTTAAGACTATCTTTTAATTGTTGAAGTTCTTTCATCGTTATTTTATCATCTACAATCAAATGAGCTGTTAACGCATTTTGTGTAGTGCTGATAGCCCAGATATGTATGTGATGAATCTCTGTAACTCCATTTAACTCCAATGCAATTCCTTTTATTCTTTGCATGTCAATATTTGCCGGCACACCATCTAAAGACAAGCGCAGACTGTCTTTCAGCAAGCTCCATGTGCTGGCGATAATTACTACACAAATAATTAAACTTAGCGCCGGATCTATCCAATAGTAATGTGTATAATAAATAAAGATGCCTCCAATTACCAATCCTAAAGAAACCACAGCATCAGACATAAGGTGAAGAAAAGCGCTTTTTATATTGATATCGTTTTCTTTATTTGTAAAAAACATTAAAGCAGATACTGCATTAATAATAATTCCAAGGCCTGCAACAATTGAAATTATTGTTCCCGGTAATTGTTGCGGATGCGCAAAGCGTAACGTTGACTCATAGCCTATTGCGCCAATTGAAATAAGAAGAATTACGGCATTTAACAATGATACCAAAATGGAAGATTTGCGATAACCATACGTATATTTTTCAGTAGATTTTGATTGGGTAAGTTTAAATGCAAGCAATGAAAGTGCGAGACCGGCGACATCCAAAAAGTTATGCCCTGCATCAGAGAGAAGAGACAAAGAATTTATCCTGATGCCAATTGCCACCTGTATAATAACATATACAAGGTTGAGCGAAATACCAATAATGAAAGCCCTGTTTATGTTTGATAACACAACGCTTCCATGATGATTGTGAGAATGATGATCGTGGTTTTCCAACTTGTTAAATGTAGAAATAGATAATAAAATACGTTTCCCAATAACAAATTTACATTGAAATATCTTTACCTAACAGCCTTGTGTTTTTAACTAAATAAATCTTTCCTTAAGCTTGCGCTTAAGTATAATGGCTGATAAAATAACAATAACCGTTTTAATATACTGGAAACGATTGTGCGCAACCTGTGAACAACTAAAAACCCACATCACACTCTCTTAAACATTTCTTTATAACTTATAAAATATATTTGCCTGCATTATAATATAAAACCCACACGTGAGATTAAAGAGTTTAGAAATTAAAGGATTTAAAAGTTTTGCAGATAAAACTTTTTTAAATTTTGATGAAGGTATTACAGGAGTTATCGGCCCAAATGGTTGCGGTAAAAGTAATATTGTTGATAGCATTCGATGGGTAATCGGTGAGCAGAAGATAAGCCAGTTACGGAGCGAAAATTTAGAAAGTCTTGTGTTCAATGGCTCTAAAAGCCGCAGTGCAAGCGGGCTTGCGGAGGTAAGCCTTACTTTTGAAAATACAAAAAATTTATTGCCTACCGAATTTAATACGGTCACAATTACCCGTAAATATTATAAAAGCGGCGAAAGCGAATACCGCTTAAATGATGTTAGCTGCCGCCTTAAAGATATTCATAATCTTTTTTTAGATACCGGCGTAAGTACCGATAGTTATGCGATTATTGAGCTGGGCATGGTGGATGATATTATTCGTGATAAAGAAAACAGCCGGCGCAGAATGCTGGAACAGGCTGCAGGAATTTCTATTTATAAAACAAGAAAGAAAGAAGCCAAACTAAAATTAGATGCTACCGAACTTGACCTTGCCAGGATAGAAGATCTTTTGTTTGAAATAAATAACCAATTAAAAACTTTAGAAAGCCAGGCTAAAAAAGCAGAGAAATATCTTGAAATAAAAAAGGAATATAAAGAAGTAAGTATTGAACTGGCAAAAGCTGCACTGGAAGGTTTTAACATCACTTATAAAAATCTAAATGAACAAAAGGAGAGAGAAACTGACAGGCGCATTGAGCTCGAAGCAGCTATTGCTATAGAGGAAGCAGGGATTGAAAAAGAGAAATTAAATTTTACTGAAAAAGAAAAAGCACTGCAGGAAATGCAGCATGCTTTTAATGAATTGCATAATACGGTTAGAAGTAAAGAAAGTGACAGAAGCCTTGCTGCACAAAGGCTTCAGCACTTAAAGGAAAGAGAAAATAACCTGCAGGATTTTTTACAAAAGGCATCAGGGCAATTAAGAGGCATAGAAGAAAGTATAACATTTACCCAGCAGCAGATAAAAGATGAAGAGGTAAAACTGCACGAAATAAAAGTTAAGCTTGATTCCCTTAAAAAGACTGTTGAAGAAAAACGCAGTGTGTTTGATGAGAAAAGATCAACGGTGGATGAGCTTAGGCTCTCACATCAAAAAATACAAAGAAGCCAGTTTGATGCAGAAAAAAAAGTGGCAGTTGCCGATACTTCTATACATAATTTACAAAGAAATATACACCAGTTGGAAGAAGAAGCTGCGCAAAGAAAGATTCAGCTTGTGCAGTTGCAAAAGGATAAGCAATTAAAAGAAAGTGAGCTCGAATTGAAGAAGACTGATCTTGAACAACTGCAAAAACATAACCAGTTTACTAAAGAACAAATCCTTCAAACGCAGGACAGGCTTGAAGATCTGAAGACCGAATTAGCAGTTGAAAACAGGAAACTTGATTCACGCAAAAATGAGCATGACCTTTTAAAAAGCCTTATTGATACAATGGAAGGCTATCCTGAAAGTGTTAAGTTTTTACATAACAATAACGGATGGAATCATACTGCGCCTATTCTTTCAGACCTTATTTATGTAAATGAAGAGTATCGTGCCGCTGTAGAAAATGTTTTAGAGCCTTATCTTAACTATTATGTTGTTCAAAATCTTGAAGAAGGCTTACAGGCTGTTCATCTTTTAGATGATAATAAAAAAGGCAAAGCGAATTTCTTTTTGTTAGATCAATTAGATGAGGCTAATATTTTGCAAACATCAGCACATCATCATGAAATACCTGCCCTAAATGTGATTGAAGTTGATGAAAAATATAAGAGTCTTGCAAACTATTTATTATCTAATGTATTTATTACCGAGAGCGAAGATGAGCTGCAAAACAGCAATGGGAGCGTGGTTTTAGAGAAGCATGGCAAATATGTAAAAGGAAAGTATTTTTTAGCCGGTGGAAGTGTAGGCTTGTTTGAAGGTAAAAAAATTGGCCGTGCAAAAAATCTTGAAAAGCTTAACAAAGAAATTATATCGCAGGAAAAAATTATTGCAAAATTGAAGTCAGTGATCAGTGAACGATCTAATGAAGTAATTGCCTTTAACCAGCAATTAAAAGAGAATTCAATTAGCCAGGCGCAGCAGGATATTAATAATTATACAAATGCGGTTTTTTCATTTCAAAATAAAATTGAAAATATTCAACAAACAGATGTTGTAAGCTCTAAAAGGATTACAGAATTGAAAGCGCAATTAGAAAACAATCATTCAGCAATTAATGCAACAAGATATGATCTTGATAAATTAAATATTGAACTTGAAGAACTGATAAGTAAGATGAAACTTGTTGAGCAGGATTATCGTGGCGCTGAACAGGAATATAATGCAGTAAATGTTTTATATAATGAGCATAATGTATTGCTTGCCCGCCAACAAAGTAAAGTGAATGCTTTGCAGCAGGAGCTTGAGTTTAGATCAAGACAGCTTAAAGATTTAAATGTACAGATTGAGAACAGTGATAAACAACTAAAGGAATCTTTACAAAATATTGAAGCAACTTCTGATGCATTAAAAGAATTAGAAATGAAGTTGACTTTTATGTTAAAAAATAGAGCAGAAGAAGAAAGAAAATTAAATGAAGCAGACCAGGCTTATTATAATTTAAGAAATGTATTAAATGAAAAGGAAAGTGAGCTAAGGCTTAAGCAAAAAAATAAAGAGAATATTGATCATTTAATGAATGACATAAAAGATAAACTAAATGATCTGAAACTGCAGCTTGCAGGAATGAAAGAAAGATTGCATGTTGAATTTAAAGTTGATCTTGATGTAATTCTTGATGAAGAACGAAAGACGCAAGTATCGCTTGAAGAACTGCAGGAGAAAAATGACAGGATGAAAAAGCGCCTTGAAAATATGGGAGAAATAAATCCTACAGCTATTGAAGCTTATACTGAAATGAAAAAGCGTTATGAATTTATTCTTGAACAAAAGAATGACCTTGTTACTGCAAAAGATTCTTTAATGCAAACAATACAGGAAGTTGAGCTAACGGCTAACCAGCAGTTTCTTGATACGTTCAATAAAGTACGCGACAACTTTCAAAAAGTTTTTAAAGCATTGTTTACGGAAGACGATACAGCAGATATGGTATTGGAAAATCCTGAAAATCTTGCTGAGACAGGCATTGACATTGTTGCGAAGCCTAAAGGAAAAAGGCCGACAAGCATAACCCAACTTAGTGGCGGAGAAAAAACCTTAACAGCGACGGCATTATTATTCGCTATATATCTTATAAAACCTGCACCATTTTGCATTTTAGATGAAGTAGATGCACCACTTGATGATGCCAATGTCAGTAAGTTCACACAGATGATAAGACAGTTTAGTAAAGAATCACAATTCATTATCGTAACCCATAACAAAATGACAATGGCTTCTGTTGATGTAATATATGGTGTCACCATGCAGGAGCCCGGCGTAAGCAAATTAGTACCTGTTGATTTTAGGTCGTTGAATTAGTGTGTCTTTAACCATGATTTTATGGGATTCAAAGGATTTGCAGGAAATTATATAAAAGGTAATCTATAGTTTGCCCAGCGGTATAAAAAAATTGCTTGATTTCTATTTTCAATTTAATTGAACTATGCGTACTATTTTATTATTAATTGCATCTAATATATTTATGACGTTCGCCTGGTATGGCAGGTTAAGTGAGAAAGGGTTGCCCTTATGGAAAGCGATTTTAATAAGCTGGGGCATCGCTTTTTTTGAATATTGTTTTATGGTGCCGGCAAACAGAATTGGTTATGCAAACGGGATGACGGGGTTTCAATTAAAAATTGTTC
Source organism: uncultured Chitinophagaceae bacterium (assembly GCA_964236235.1). GTDB lineage: Bacteria > Bacteroidota > Bacteroidia > Chitinophagales > Chitinophagaceae > Ginsengibacter. The sequence goes on along the minus strand of CAXSDW010000053.1, from coordinate 14,211 downwards.
AGGAAGTTATAACCCTGGTTGTATTTGCTTTATTTGCTTTGTTTTATTTAAAAGAACCATTTCACTGGAAATACCTGGTAAGCTTTGCTTTAATTGTTGCTGCGACATATTTTATGTTTAAGAAATAATTAAATGGTAAACAATTAAACCACATCAGTGCCTGTACTTTTAATCACCGGGTATACCTAAAAACAGAAGTAGCCTCAACAGTTGACGATACTAATAAAAAGCCATTTCATCTGTCTGTATTACAAAAGAAATGAATCTTTTTCAGAAAAGTAGTAAGTCAATCGCAGACTTAGGTTGATCTCGTATTTGATTGGAAGTTTTGTTTTGCGCTTCAGATAATCTATAGTAAAATATAAATCTTAAGGAGTAACAGTCGCATAAATTATTACATCATTAAAATCATGGTCACATGTTTTAGTTGTTCTGTCAGTATTTTCAAAACCAACTAATACTTTACCTTGATAGTTAATTAAAACAGCATGCTTTTTTAGATTTGCATCAACCTCCGGGTTTAAAACGTCGTTAGAACAAAAATGCACCGCAGTATTGTCAAGGCTTCTGGAACTAGGAACCCACGCATCTTTTAATAAAACGAAACCAATCGAGGTTCCTACTGCAAACCTTCCGATTTTAACCTTATCTCCGGCTTTTAACTTTGTTCCCTTTCCAATACTTGGAAAGACATAAGTAATGGTTTGAATATCTTTGGCGCTTGCCGGAGGATTATTTGTTGGGTAGGTATAAAAAGCAAGTGCATTACTAAAATATGTATCCTGAAAGACAAAGGTAATAAATACGTCAGACGGCTGCGTAATTAGAAGGTCTGCAATTGCTGTAGTTGCAAGCAGTTCAGGATGTGTAAGTCGTAAATCTGATTTCTCTACAAGTATACTACTAATATAAGACTGCGTCGCACTGGAAACAACGTCCCCTGGACTCACCAAATAATTTGGTGTTCCTGAAGAATCATAGCTACCCAAAGTTTGATAAGTTGTTCCGGTAAAATCTACTGGTATTGTTACAGCAGGCGCTTTATCCTTTTTGCAGGCACAAAGCATAAAAACAATAATAAAAAGTGGTAAGTAATTTTTCATTTTTAAATATAAAACATTAATAAAACAAAACCCTTGCCAAGCTGTAATTTAAGCTAACAGAAGGGTTCAGAAACCCGAATAGGCGTACATTTAAACGTATTAGTAAAATGTTTTAGTATCTGTTAAAAAAAATATTAATACATTCTTTTCTTCTGATTTCAGCTTTTCAAAATAAATATCTCTCTAACAACTTACAAAGAGTTACAAAATAGAGATTTGAGAATTGCAGATGCATTTACAACTTAAGCCGACAGGGCATTATTACGAAGAATATTTATTGGACGCAACGATGATTTGCGACTATTAAATTATTGAAACATCATTTTCCGGAAACAACTGAAGTTTAACTCTAATCAATGCTCTGTAAATTTATTTTTCCTATTCTTCCACCACTGCCGGCAAAAAAAACAGCATCACCATTCTTTGTTTTTTTGCATACATGAAAACTTTCTTTGGATATCCATTTCCATATTTTGCCGTCGTCATTGGAATAATCAACACCATTTAATCCGCAGGTGATCCATATTTTGTGGTTTATATATTCTACGCAACTTCTGTAGCCATGTGGCGCAATATCAGGCTCTGCCCATGTTTTACCTTTATTAAAAGTAATAACACAATTTTTTTGGATTGAATCAGGTGCATTAAAATCGCCTCCGACAACTATAAATGTGTTTGTATTTTTTATTGCTATTGAATTTGCACCTGTTGTTTCTTTACCTTGTAAGATTGGTAAATCAACACTTTTACAATTTATAAATAACCTTGATCTTAAGCCTCCGCTTATAACGTAGTGAGTTTGTTTTAACAGCTTTATATTGGTGCCACTGCTGGCAAAGCAAGCTTCAGCGCTGTCGCCACCAGGAACTTTTTTATTTTGCTGCCATGAATTTCCTCCATTAAAAGTGCAGGCAATAAAGAATTTATTATTTATAGGGTCGCCAATAACAACACCATTCTTGTTATTCTCAAAGTCCATTGCATCAAGAAACATTCCTTTTACCTTATTAGTATAAACCACTTTCCATGTATTGCCGCCATCAACAGTTTTCAAAATATATGCAGGTTCTGCAACGGCCATAATAATTGCTGCAGATGAATCAAAAGCTTCAATATCCCGGAAGTCAGTTGTCTCAAAGCCCTTTACTGTAAGCCATTTGAAAGTATTACCACCATCTGCAGATCTTGCTATCATGCCATTGCTTCCGCTTGCCCATATTATTTTATCGCTCACTACACTTAAGCCACGCAATGAAGTTTTGGTACCCGAAGTAAGCAGTGATATAGTTTGTGCTTTAGCTACGGATGATATCAAAGTAACACAACAGAAGTAAAACAGCATTGCCGGTCTGTTAAAATCTTTCTTGCATTTTATGGACGAATTAATCATGTATTTTTTAATTCTATGGGAAAGGAATTGTTTTCCAAATCTAAAAACCATTATGAAACACAACCTAAAAATAACGCTTGAAATATTGAAGAAGAAAATGAAATGGATGATACTATTACTAATGATGCTGTAGAAGATGATGGCACTCCGGTTCTTGATGAAAAAGATCTTGAAAAAAAAATATTATAAAAGAGGAAGCCGAAGATATAGAAGTGTAAGAGCCAAAAAAAATGAATAATATTACTTGAATAATTCCTGCTCATCTGTATAATAAGTTTTTCTTCCGGCAATTTGCTGATGTATGGAAGCGCCGGCAGGACTTTGTTTTTTCTTTGCATTATGTATGTCTAAAAAATCCCTAACCTCACCGCTGATTATATCCGGATGAGATTTCAGAATTTGCTTTTCCGCATCTTTCAATACTTTACTGATAGCTTTAGCAAGGTCCTTAATTTTATTATCAGGTATTTTATTACTTAAAGAAAAGGGTGAAATGCGGGATTGCCATAATATTTCATCTGCATATGCATTACCAATTCCCCTGATTACTTTTTGATCAAGCAAAACATTTTTTATGCTTGACCTTGTTTGTGACAGCCGTTCTTTTAAAAATTTGTAATTTATTTTATCAGATAAAGCATCAGGGGAATCTTTTTCTTGAGGGTTTAATGTACAAGCTGCCATTCCCTGATAATCAGTCACAGCAAGACCTGTAGAATCATCAAACAATAATTCAAAGATGGTGTGTTTTTGTTCATTTGTTTTTTCAAACAAATACATGTTGCCATTAAGCATTAAATGCAGGCCAAGAATATTACCATTATCAAATTCAAATCTCAGTTCCTTTCCTTCTCTGTAAACTTTTTTAAGCTCCTGGTTTTCAAGGTTTTTTTTAAATTCCTCTTCAGGTATTTTAAGTTTGCTTTTGTTTTTTATAGTAAGCTTCTCAAGCTTTTTGCCTGATAACTTTTTTTGAAGATTACGACTAAAAACCTGCAGGTCTGGTAATTCAGGCATAGTTAACTAAAGATTATTATTAATTTCAAAATGTATTCACCACTTTGGTTTTGCAATCTTAATGCGAAGTTAAGTTCAAGCTTGTTACCGACAACCAGTCATTCAATGAAATTTTTTCTAACCGTATCTTCGCCGTAACAACCGGAGAATTTATATGAATTATTCCTCCGCCTTTTTTGTTGCCGGCATCTCTTACTGTACTTGGTTTACTATCTCTTGCCTGGCCTGGGCAAAATAAAACTTGAGGATTTTGCAAAGGAGTTCGCTATGGCTTATAACGCTGGTTGATTCTTTTTAATATAATACGAATGACGACTCTTTTAGTATTAAGATAATAAATCCCGGCGTTTTATGAGATCGGGAATCATGGCAATGCTATAACTTTGCAATAAGTTTCAGCAGCAAAAGATTTGTTTTTATAAGATGAATTATAACCTTTCATTTCTTGCAGCGCTCATCAACAATGAATGATAGCTCAATGCCGTGTGACTTTTTTACATTCAGTTTTTAATATTTAAAATGACAACAGAAATATTGCACAGCTTGATTTCTGAAGCAGTTAAAAACCCGGTTTTGCAGCGCATTGCAGACAAAGTTTTTAATGAACAAAGGATAAGTGATGAAGAAGGTTTGATTTTATTTGAGAAAGGAAGCCTTTCATTTTTGGGCACTTTGGCTAATTATATAAGAGAAAAAAAGCATGGTAATAAAACTTATTTTAACCGGAACTTTCACATCGAGCCAACTAACGTATGTGTATTTGCCTGTAAATTTTGTTCTTACTCCAGATTGTATTCTCACAGGGATGAAGGCTGGGAACTAAGCATGCAGCAAATGCTCGACATTGTAAAAAGTTATCAGGATAAACCAATAACAGAAGTACATATTGTTGGTGGCGTTCATCCAAAATTAAACCTTGATTTTTTTTGCGACCTGATGCAAAAGATAAAACAACTAAGGCCATCATTGCATATAAAAGGCTTTACACCTGTGGAACTTGATTATATGTTTCGCAAAGCAAAAGTTACTGTTGAAGAAGGCATCAAAAAAGCTCATGAAGCCGGCCTGGACTCCTTACCGGGAGGCGGAGCAGAAATTTTTCATCCGGAAATAAGACAACAAATTTGCGATGATAAAGTGGATGCAAAAGGATGGCTGCACATTCATGAAGCAGCGCATAATATTGGTATGCATAGCAATGCTACTATGTTGTATGGCCACATTGAAAAATACTGGCATCGTATTGATCACATGAGAAGATTAAGAGAGTTACAGGATAAAACAAATGGTTTTAATACATTTATTCCGCTCAAGTTTAGAAACACAAATAACGAAATGAGTTATGTGCCTGAATCATCTGTGGCAGAGGATATGAAAATGTATGCAGTGGCAAGAATTTACTTAGATAATTTTCCGCATTTAAAAGCATATTGGCCAATGCTGGGAAGACAAAATGCACAATTAGCGCTTTCATTTGGTGTTAACGATATTGATGGAACTATTGATGATTCCACAAAAATTTATTCGATGGCAGGCAGTGAAGAAAAAAATCCTGCAATGACAACAGATGAACTTGTTGCATTAATAAAACAAGTAAAACGTGAGCCGGTGGAACGGGATACTTTGTATAATGTGATTAAAAGTTATAATGAGAACGCTATTATTAAAGATAATTTTGATCCGTTGCTGAACTAAACAGCCGGCTGCTTAAACATATATGTTGGCATATATCTGGATAAATTAATTGCTTTAGTTTAACATTGGCGCATTTTATATTACCTTATATTCGCAATCAAAATCTACAATCATTTAATACGATTTTGTAGATGAGTAATTAGATGAAATTAGATATTCTCGCTTTTGGTGTCCACCCGGATGATGTAGAGTTAAGTTGCGCAGGCACGTTGATTACAGAAAAAAAAAATAGTAAAAAAGTTGGCATTGTTGATCTTACCCAAGGCGAATTGGGAACAAGGGGAGATGCTCAAACAAGAAAAGCCGAAGCTGAATCCTCCGCTGCGATAATGCAAATAGATGTAAGAGAAAATTTATCAATGGCAGATGGTTTTTTTGCGAACGATAAAGAGCACCAGCTAAAGATCATAAAAGTTCTTAGAAAATATCAACCGGAAATTATCTTATGTAATGCGCCGGAAGATCGTCACCCTGATCATGGCCGGTCAGCCAACCTTGTTGAAGATGCTGCGTTTTTATCCGGACTAAAAAAAATAATTACTTACCCTGCCGATGCTGATGACGGTGCAATTCCGCAAACCGAATGGAGACCAAAGTATGTTTTTCACTACATCCAGGACAGGTACATTAAGCCGGATTTTGTTATAGATATAAGTGAAGCATTTGAAAAAAAGTTAGAAGCAATCCGGGCATTTAAAACCCAGTTTTTTAGCGCCGGATCTGTAGGGCCTCAAACGTACGTATCATCACCGGAATTTTTAGATAGCGTTATTTACCGGTCTAAAATGTTTGGAAAGATGATTGGCGTGAAATATGCAGAAGGTTATCGTTCAAAAAAGATGATTGGTTTTAAAACCTTTGATGTTTTAATAAAAGAAAATACATAAACAATAACTTAAACGGAGATTCCGTTAAAATAATATATAATATAAAATGGCAACCCCCAAATTTTTACAAGGTCAGGGCGACTTTCATATAGCGCTAAAACAAAGAGTAAGCAGATATTTTACAGAAGTAAAAAAACCATCAACCGGAAATAATGCTTTGTTATTTAAAGCTATTTTGTTTTTTATCTGCTATATATTTTTATACATCCATCTTGTATTTTTTACGCCTGTATGGTGGCTCGCTACGCCGGAATGCATTTTACTGGGTGGCTTAACGGCTGCTATCGGATTCAATGTAATGCACGACGGTGCCCATGGAAGTTTTAGTAAGTATAAAACGCTTAACAAGCTGGCAGGTTTTTCATTAAATTTCCTTGGAGGCAGCGCCATTATGTGGAATATGAAGCATAATATTATACACCATACTTATACTAACATTGATGGCGTGGATGATGATTTAGCGGTTGGCCCCTGGCTAAGAATGGCAACAACGCAAAAGAGAAGAAAGATCCATAAATTTCAGCATTATTATGTTTGGTTTTTATATACAATGCCTTATATAATGTGGTTATTCATCACAGATTATGATAAATATTTCAGCAAGAAGATTGGTTCAGTTCCAATAAGAAAATTAACGATTAGAGAACACATTTCTTTTTGGACAGCAAAAGTTGTTTATGCTTTTATGATGATTGCAGTACCTGTTTATTTCGTAGGTTTTTCTACGTGGCTTGTAGGATTTTTATCCGCAACAATGGTAACAGGCTTTATTATGATTATTGTTTTTCAGTTAGCGCACAATGTAGAGCATACTGATTTTCCTTTGCCTGCAGAGCCTTCAGGTAAAATTGAAAATGAATGGGCCATCCACCAGGTTGAAACAACCGCAAACTTTGCTACTAATAATAAATTAATATCATGGCTTGTAGGAGGATTAAATTTTCAAATTGAGCATCATTTATTTCCTAAAATATCACATGTACATTATCCTGCAATCAGCAAAATAATTAAGAAAACATGTGAGGAATATGGAATAACATATATTGAATATCCTAAAATGCGCCATGCGATTGTATCACATGTTGCATATCTAAAAAAACTTGGGCAGTAAAAAGGTGAAAGCATAACATCCTCTTGTTTACAAAAAATGGCAACACCAAAGTTTATACAAGGCAGCGGAACTTTTTACACTGATATAAAAAGCAGGGTAAATAATTATTTTCATGAAGTTAAGAAACCTACTACCGGCAATAGCTCACTTTTTTTGAAAGCCATAATATTATTCAGCGCTTACATTTTCATTTATATAAACCTTATTTATTTTACGCCGGTTTGGTGGATAGCTTTGCCGGAATGCCTGTTACTGGGCGGAATAACTGCTGCCATTGGTTTTAACGTAATGCATGATGGAGGTCATGGAAGTTTCAGTAACAACAAAAAAATTAACAAATTAGCTGCCTATTCATTAAATTTTTTAGGCGCCAGTGCACTTTTATGGAACATGAAACATAATATTCTTCACCATACTTATACAAATGTAGATGGTGTAGATGATGATATAGAAGTGAAGCCGGCGCTGAGGTTATGCAAATCTCAAAAAAGATATTTCTTCCACAAATTTCAACATTACTATGTATGGCTTTTATACCCCTTGCTGCACATTTTATGGATTTGGGGAACAGATTTCAAAAAATATTTTAAAAGAGAAATGGTAAATATTCCTTTAAGGAAATGGAGCATTCAGGAACATTTTTCTTTTTGGGCAGCGAAATTAATTTACGCATTTATTATGGTTGCTGTGCCTGTGTATTTTGTAGGATTTATTCCATGGCTTACCGGTTTTTTAGTGATGGCAATGGTTTCCGGATTTACGATTGCAATAGTGTTTCAGTTGGCTCATACTGTGGAAGAAACTGAGTTTCCGCTGCCGGAGGCGTTGTCAGGAAAAATAGAAAATGAATGGGCAATACACCAGGTAATAACTACCGCAAATTTTGCAACAAAAAACAAACTGATAAGCTGGCTGGTTGGTGGTTTAAACTTTCAAATAGAACATCATCTTTTCCCAAAAATTTCTCACATTCATTATCCTGCCATTAGCAAAATAATAAGAAAAACTTGTGAAGAATATGGAATAAAATATATTGAATACCCTAAAATGCGCCATGCATTGATCTCTCATGTAGCTTACCTTAAAAGACTTGGACAAGGTTAATTTGCATACTTTGTTCCTTGTAACAAAGTTTTACTATTTGTGCTGTTTTGTACTCTTATTATTAAATAGAAATTATCTTGAAGCTTATATTTTTTGCTAAACCACACGCATTAAAATTTACGCTTTTATTTATTACTACTTTAATATGCTAAACCTTTGAAAGATGTCAATTAGATTATATTATATTTTAGCCTGTTGTTTTGCTGCAATCATGTTTTTTTCTGCATGTAAGAAAAACAATACTCCCACAGTTGCCGGAACAATTAGTGATAAAGTAAAAGATACGGTGGTTCTTGATTCCAGAGATGTTTATTTATGGTATAACCAGATTCCCGCAAGTTTTAATGGCAGAGAATATGCCGACCCTGATACAATTATGCGTGCAATTCATAAGTATAGCATTGAGCCGGGTTTTACCACAGCTGTTGATCGCTGGAGCTTTGCTATTAAACAAACTGAATGGAATAATGTAAGCAGTGGTATCGCGGGTGATTTTGGCCTTAGTGTTTTCTTTTTAACTGATGAAGATCTTAGGGTAAAATCGGTGGAAAGTCAATCTCCTGCAGGTGTTGCAGGTATTCACAGGGGATGGAAAGTTAAAAAAATAAATGGAAGCGTGAACATAACCATTTCAAATGCTGATTTTATTGTTCAGAATGTTTTTAATAGCGCCCAAACGACATTTACTTTTACAAAACCTGACGGCACTGATGTTGATATTGCATTAACTGCTTCTACTTACAATGAACAACCCATTTATATTGATACAGTTTATAATAAAAATTCCAGCAGAATAGGTTATCTGGTGTTTAATTCTTTTTTGGGTGATACGAATGAGATTAGCAACTCCTTGCAAAATGTGTTTGCTCACTTTGTAAGTGAAAGTGTTACTGATGTAGTTGTAGATCTGCGGTACAATGGAGGAGGCTACGTGTCTCTTGCGGAAAAACTTGCAGATTATTTAGCACCATTGTCTGCTAAGGGCGGCCTTATGATGAAGCAGGAATACAATGATAAAAATGATCAATTTAATTCTTTGACCTATTTTAAAAAAGCCGGGTCTTTAAATTTAAACCGTGTGTTTTTTATTGTAAGCAAGGGAACAGCTTCGGCCAGCGAATTACTCATTAATGATCTAAAGCCTTACATGACTGTTAAGCTTGTTGGCCCGCAACATACTCATGGCAAGCCTGTCGGATTCTTTCCTATTCCGGTTGGCGAGTGGTATATATTTCCGGTATCATTCAGAACAACAAATAAAAATAATGAAGGAAGCTACTTTGGCGGTTTACCGTTAGATAACGAGGCCCCAGATGGGCTTGATAAAGATTGGGGAGATACACGGGAAACGTGTTTGGCAAGTGTAATAAAATATATTACAACAGGAACATTTAGCGTTCAACATAATGGCGCTGAGATTTTTAATAAGCCTGAAATCATGCGCAGCAATGTTCTGTTAGATGGAAACTCTTTTAAAGGTTCTGTAGGAAAAAATATCTTATCTAAATAATCAATTTTAAAATTGATCCGAAATTGATCTCTTCTCAGTTATTACAAATTAAGAAGCTTCAGCATTGTAATTTTAAAAGGTAATGTGATCCCGTTATAATGTTAACCGGTAGTATTTTTAATTAAAAAAAGATTTGAGTTGATTACATTATGCAAGGCTCAACTTTGGCTGGTGCAACTTATCCTGTTCATGAATTAAGGAAACGGTTTCTTTGATATTTCCATTTGAAGATGCTCCAAATAATATAGATTCAATATTTGGCAGATTGCATACATATTCGATAGCTTCTCTTGGCGGGATAGCGCCTCCGCCTAATACCTGCATGGCTATTGTTCTTATTTTATTTGTTCTCAATACTGATTCATAAAGCTCTTTTCCTCCAGACATTCTAAAGCCCGCTTTATTTATGGAAGCGCAAATAATGGGATTACTAATTCCTACTTCCTGCAGCACGGATTGAAGTTTTGGAAGATTCATTGTAATAAATCCTACTTCAGCATTATATTTCTTTTCAATATAACTATGAAAAGCTTTAAGAATATCTTTCATTCCCAATCCTAAAAGAAGGTCGGTAATAACGTTTTGCAGAAAAACAACCGGTGTATCTATGTTCTTAAACATTTTCATCTCTGCATCAATCATCAGCTCCATTATAGACAAATAGTCTTTGGACAAATAAGCAACACCACCTTTAAAAAGTGATCCAAAAAAATTATTAGGCACATATTCTTTTAGTGTTCCTACAATACCAAGTTCAGTGACGGCATTTGCATATTTATGAGCATAAGGCATGCATGGATATATTTTAAAGCCTTTGTAGGCTTCAGGGTTATCTCTTATATAATCACAAATGCTTGCTATGCGGTTATGCGTAGTGCACATGAAAGTATTAATACCCGCTTTCCTTGCATACTCTAAGGTTCTTATTATTGCTTCGTCATCCTTAAATTTTATAGATTGTTCCCTTGATTTTTCATCTGAAATATGATTAACAGCAAAAAACTGGTTATCGCCAAAAAGAATTCTTTCCATTTTAATTTGTTACGCTTTCTTTAATTAATGAAATTACTTTATCCGTATGCCATGCACTTTTAAAATTATTAACAGTGTTAGGCACCTTATGTTGTATCGCCTTTATAAAATGATCTACCTGCAGAGAATACTCTTCTCCACGCAGATAAAAATCAACTTCTTCTGCAAAGTCTGTAATATATTTTACATTCCAACCCTTTGAATATCCGGCCGGAGCGTCCTCTTCTTTAAAATATACCTTTAGTGCATTTGCGTCTGATATTATTTTTCCTTTACTTCCAATTATAGAAATAGTTGTGGACATTTTTCTATAAGTATCGTCGCTCCAGTTTACAGATAATACACCTGAAACTTTAGGAGACACTTCCAGTAAAGAATAAACGGCATCCTCCACATTTTTTGAATAAATAGATTTTAATACAGATGATTTTACCTTGGTAATAGTGCCCAAAATGTAGTTCAACAGATCTATTACATGCGAGGCATAATCCATCAGGCAGCCGCCGCCTTCTTCGGGGCTTGAGCGCCATGTTTCCTGCTTGGCACGTACTACCACAGGTCCATACGCTTCGCCTGTGAAGTGTTGTACATCGCCTAAAAATCCGCCATCAACCAATCTTTTCACTTCATTAAAAGTGCCTACAAATTGATTGTGATAACCAACCTGGTTTATTACACCTTGTTTAGCAGCTAACGCTACTAATTCTTCTCCTTCATCCTTCTTTAAACAAAATGGTTTTTCTACAAACACATGTATCTTTTTAGAAAGAAGATCTTTAACGAAAGAATAATGAAACTTGGTAGGAACGGCTACAAACACGGCATCCGGATTGGTTTTTTCTACCATCTTTTTATAATCGGAGAAGCAGGAAAAACCACTGTACTTCTCCAAAACGTCTGTTACCATTTTAGACGTATCACATACGCCAACAATTTCAACATCAGGATGTGCACCTAAAATAGATAGATGCGATATGCCCATTTTACCAGCGCCAATTAAAGCGACTTTTATCATGTAGGTTCTTTTTTTAATCTTAAAAATATTAATGCAAGATGCCAGAAAAATGTCATCTGGTTTCCAATGTTCCTTTTAAAAACTTCAGGCCTCAAAAAAATTCTTACTAACCATCCAAGTCGGATTTTAAACCAAAAAGGATGAATAGCCTTTTGAGTTCCGGCATACCAATCGAAAACATTACCTATGCTTATTACCAGGTTGGTATTAAGTTTATCTCTGTGTTGTATTGACCATTTTTCCTGCTTTGGTGCCGTCATTCCTACAAAAAGAACGTTAGGATTAAACTCATTTATTGTCTTAATCATCACTTCATTATCTTCTGCAGAAAATTCTTTTTTAAATGGCGGGGAAAAATACTCAACAGTAACATTTGGGTATTCTATCGCAGCTCTTCCCTTTATTTTTGAAAGTACAGCTTCCGATGATCCTAAAAAAAATGCTTTGCCCGAAGTTTCGTTTAAGCGGTTTATAAAATGTTTATATACATCCGGGCCCTGGTTTCGTTTGATGTTTTTTCCGCGTAAAAGTATAGATGCCAAGGCAAAATAAACGCCGTCCAGAACTAAAAAATCTGTTCGTTTCAGCACCTCTTTAAATTCTTTATCTTTCACAGCCATACCATAATTGTTCGGACTAATACTGCAATTAATCACCCTGCAATGTTCCCCTTCAATAGGTATCTTTATTAAATTATCATTAAAAACGTTAAACCCAAACACTTCAGTTGTTTTATAATCGGGAGTCCGCATTTTGTCACGGTAAATTACCTTTTGTGATGTTTGTATATCCATAATTTTTTTATTATACAGTAACGGCCTGCTCAACTACTTGTTTACTTATCCACTCATAAGTTTTGGTAATCCCGTTAACTAAAGGTTGTGATGGAGCCCAGTTTAATTTTTCTCTTATCAATTTATTGTCAGAATTTCTTCCTCTAACTCCTGTAGGGCCGGGAATATTTTTTATCCTGATTTTTTTACCTGCAACCTGTGCAACCATTTTTACCAGGTCGTTAATTGCTATCATTTCTTCGGAGCCAACATTTACCGGCCCGGTAAAATCGCTGTTCATTAATCTTCTGATAGCTTCTACACATTCGTCAATAAACAAAAATGAACGTGTTTGTTTTCCATCACCCCAAATTTCAATTTCACCACCATCTTCAGCTTCAGCTACTTTTCTGCAAACTGCCGCCGGAGCTTTTTCTTTTCCACCTTTCCACGTACCACAAGGGCCGTAAATATTATGAAATCTTGCTACCCGTACTTCCATTTTGTAATTTCTATAATAGGCAAGATATAAGCGCTCACTAAATAATTTTTCCCAGCCATATTCACTATCCGGTGCAGCAGGATACGCTGATTCTTCAGAGCACTTAGGATTATCAGGATCAAGTTGATTATACTCAGGATACATGCACGCAGAAGAAGAATAGAATATTTTTTTTACTCCATTTTTTCTGCTCGCCTCAGCCATATTTAAATTAATAGTGGCAGAATTATGCATTACTTCTGCATCATGCTCTCCGGTGAAAATATAACCTGCACCGCCCATGTCAGCTGCTAATTGATACACCTCATCTATATTTCTATCAAACAATGCTTCACAAACTACGGGGTCTCTTAAATCACCTAATGTAAAATCATCAGCCTGATTATTTCCATATTCATTTTCTTTAAGATCAACACCTCTAACCCAATAACCTTCTCCTTTTAATCTGTTAACTAAATGACCGCCGATGAAGCCGCCTGCTCCACATACAATAGCTGTTTTCTTTGTGTTCATATTTATATATATTTTAATTTAAAAGTTACTCAGGTAAATAAGTCGTGATTGTTATATATTATGTAAACAAAATTAACGGTTAAAAATACTTGATTATTGTTAATGGCTTTATTTTTTTAATGATAATGCATTAGTAACCTTCGAATCTGAAACCGCAAAGATCATATTACATTTTTAATGCATAATCAGGAACTCATATGTATTTTACGTTATTTAATAAAATGGTTAAGTCCTGATATTACCGGAATTTTAAAATATCCTTCACTGCTCTATAATAATGCCAATTACCTATATAACTCAAAAACCGGTTAAGTATTTTATGTGTCTTAAAATGATGTTCAAATCTTCTTCAATTTTTGATGTAGCTCAAAATATTGTTTACTGTAGCTAACGCTGATGGTAAAAATTGACAAATAAATTCCTGGAAAAAATGACCTCAAAAAATTATTCAAGATAAAAGTTTATTTATTTTTAAAGTTAATTTGCAATAATTTTCGGGATGTAGCGCAGTCCGGTAGCGTACACGTCTGGGGGGCGTGGGGTCGCAAGTTCGAATCTT
>CAXSDW010000052.1:22589-24353 GCA_964236235.1 uncultured Chitinophagaceae bacterium | reverse complement strand
ATTTCTTCATAATTGTTGCTGCACTGTGTCTTCCGAAGTATGTTGTTACATTTTTACTAATTCCTAGATTTATACAAATTCTCTGCATATATTTATTAGTATTTTTAATAAACTGAGCTACCTTTTTCTTTTGCTCTCTCAAATCATCATTCTTCTGTAGTATGTTGAATAGATAATCTTCTTTACCAACATTGCTAGATTGCCACTTATCAATTATAGTTTTCATGTAATCATTTACATAACAAGAAATAATTATTTCATCTTCCCGAGTTGAATTCTCTGTCTTTGCTCTGACAAACCTAAGCATATCGCCATCAATATTTTTGACCTTCATTAAAGCAATATCCTTAAAGTTAATCCCATTACATAAATAGCTAAACATCCAAAAGTCCTTCGCCTTTTCTTCGGAGGAATTGTTCCAAAATAAAAAATACAAAAAGATCGGACAGATTTCGGATAGTTTGCTTAATATTTTAGAATCTGCCGGTTAGTGTTTACACCGCTCTGTAACTTTTGGTTGTTTTTATTTTATTGATTTGAATAAACTAAAAAGATTAGAATTGATTAAGCTGTTACATTTTTGTCATCCCAAACTCAAGTTGATATTTTCAAAATAAAAAGGCTCGTAAACACTGCGTTTACGAGCCTTTTTATTTACAGCATTTGTTCTATTCAAATACGGCGACACAATTCCCCTCGGTTATTTATCCTTCACAATTTTAAGTGTTGCCATTCTTTTTCCTTGAAATGCTTCAATAATATACATTCCTGTCGTCAGTTCTTTTCCAAATATTAATACGTTATTTGGTGCTGTATGAGTATATATTTTTTTTCTGCCCAGCACATCTGTTACAATCACCTCAACTTCCCTGCTATCTGAACTTTCGGCAATCATTGAAAATTGATCCGTTGAAGGATTTGGAAAAACCTTTATACTAAGCTTTGTTGAAGAAATATATAATTTTTGATCCGCAGAACTTGCCATCGTGCAGGCAGGTGCGGTAAGAGTTATTTTAGTAAGCTTAGCTGTACATCCCTTCGCATCTTTTACATAAGCTGTATACGTACCAGCTTTAAGATTGCTGAATACATTGCTGGAGTAATAATGGATACTATCCAGACTGTACAAATAAGGCGAGGTGCCACCAGTTCTGTTAATGGTTATTTTACCATTGGCACTGCAGGCTGAAGGATTAACTTTGGAAACACTTGAAATTACAAGTGCTGCTGTCTTTGTAAGTACACCTGAAGTTGAAGCAATACAACCATTTGCATCTTTTACATAAGCCTTGTAGGTTCCTGCTGCAAGATTGCTGAACACATTGCCTGAAACATATTTAACGCTATCCAGGCTGTATTGATAAGGTGAAGTGCCACCTGTTCTATTGATAGTTATCACACCATTGTTAGCGCAGGCTGAAGGATTAGTTTTTCCTAAAGAAGTAATTACAAGTGCTGCCGGCTTTGTAAGTACACCTGAAGTTGAAGCAATACAACCATTTGCATCTTTTACATAAGCCTTATAGGTTCCTGCTGCAAGATTGCTGAACACATTGCCTGAAAAATATTTAACGCTGTCCAGGCTGTATTGATAAGGTGAAATGCCACCTGTTCTATTGATAGTTATCACACCGTTGTTAGCACAGGCTGAAGGATTAGTTTTTCCTAAAGAAGTAATTACAAGTGCTGCCGGCTTGGTAAGCACACTCGAAGTTGAAGCAATACAACCATTTGCATCTTTTACATAAGCCTTGTAGGTTCCTG
>CAXSDW010000052.1:7491-22489 GCA_964236235.1 uncultured Chitinophagaceae bacterium | reverse complement strand
GAAGTTGAAGCAATACAACCATTTGCATCTTTTACATAAGCCTTGTAGGTTCCTGCTGCAAGATTGCTGAACACATTGCCTGAAACATATTTAACGCTGTCCAGGCTGTATTGATAAGGAGAAGTACCACCTGTTTTATTGATCGTTATCACACCGTTGTTAGCACAGGCTGAAGGATTAGTTTTTCCTACAGTAATTACAATTGATGCTACCTTGGAAAGTATATCAGTTAGTGAAGCAATGCAACCTTTTGCATCTTTTACATAGGCCGTATAATTCCCGGCGGTAAGATTAGTGAATACATTGGTTGAAACATAATTTACGTTATTCAGGCTGTATTGGTAAGGTGAAGTGCCACCCGACCTATTGATGGTTATTGCACCGCCGGTATTACAGGCTGAAGCAGAAGTTTTGCTTAAGCTTGTAATTGCAAGTGTTGAAGAACTACTGGTAAGCACAACGCTAAGTGACGCTTTGCATCCTTTTGCATCTTTTACATAGGCCGTATAATTTCCGGCGGCAAGATTAGTAAATATATTGCCTGAGAAATAAGTTACATTATCCAAACTGTATTGATAAGGTGAAGTACCACCTGATTCGTTTACGGTTATCTGACCGTCGTTACTGCATGCTGAAGGATTAGTTTTGCTTACACTTGTAATTACAAGTGATGGAGAGCCCACAAGAGAATCAACAAATGAGGCAATACAGCCCTTCGCATCTTTTACATAAGTCGTATAAGTACCGGCGGCAAGATTAGTAAATACATTACCGGAGAAATAATTGACGTTATTCAAACTGTATTGGTAAGGTGAAGTGCCACCTGATTCGTTGATAGTTATTTGACCGTCGTTACTGCATGCTGAAGGATCAGTTTTGCTCAAACCTGTAATTAAAAGCGGCGGAGAACCGGCAAGTACATCACTAAATGTAGCCGTGCAACCATTCGCATCTTTCACATAAGCTTTATATGACCCTGCTCCAAGATTATTAAATGTATTGCTGGAAAAATAATTGACATTATCGAGGCTGTACTGGTAAGGTGAAGTGCCACCGGTTTTATTAATGATTATTTTACCGTCATTAGTGCATGAAGGAGACGTCTTGCTTAAACTTGTAATCCCAAGTGGTGAAGGGCCTGTAAGTACATCACTAAATAAGGCAGTGCACCCATTCGCATCTTTTACATAAGCGGTATATGATCCTGCCGCAAGATTATTGAATGTGCTGCTTGAAAAATAATTTACATTATCCAGACTGTACTGGTAAGGCGACGTACCACCTGAATTATTAACTATCATTTGGCCATCATTACTGCAAACAGGAGACGTTTTGCTTAAACTGGTGATTAAAAGTGAAGAAGGGCCGGTAAGTTCATCAGTAAGTGAGGCCGTGCAACCCTTAGCATCTTTTATATAAGCCGTATATGTTCCTGCTGCAAGATTAGTGAATACATTGCCGGAAAAATAATCTATATCATTCAGACTATATTGATAAGGAGAAGTGCCGCCGGTATTATTTATGGTTATACTGCCATTGTTACTGCAGGCAGGAGGCGTTTTGCTTAAACTTGTAATTACGGGTGGCGAAGTGCCGTCAAGCACATCAGTGAATAAAGCCATACAACCATTTGCATCTTGTACATAAGCCGTGTATGTTCCTGCTGCAAGATTAGTGAATGTATTGCCCGGGACAAAATTGATATTATCCAGGCTGTACTGATAAGGTGCAGTGCCCCCCGAATTATTGATGGTTATGCTACCGTCGTCACTGCACCCTGAAGCAGATGTTTTATCTAAACTTGTAATTATAACCGCAGACGGCCTGGTAAGCTCAGTAGAAAGTGAATCAATACAACCATTAGCATCTTTCACATAACCCTTATACGTTCCTGCTGCAAGACCAGTGAATACATTGCTGGAGGTATAATCCACGTTATCAAGGCTGTATTGATAAGGTGAAGCCCCACCGGAATTACTGATGGTTATACTACCATCATCACTGCATGCCGAAACAGGAGTTGTGCTTAATGTAACACCAATAGGAATTTTGATAAGCACATCAGAAAGTGAATCAACGCAACCATCCTTATCTTGTACATAAGCCGTATGGGCTCCGGCTGCAAGATTAAAAAATTCCTGGTTCTGTGAATAGTTAACATTATTCAAACTGTATTGAAAGGGCGCATTGCCGCCTGAATTATAGATGGTTATAGTACCGTCATCGCTGCAAGCGGTAGTAGGAGTTTTGGTTAACGAAACTGCAATAGGTGGAACCTTATCAACTACATCAGTAAAAGAATCAATACAACCCTTTGCATCTTTTATATAGGCTGTATAGGTTCCGCCGGCAAGATTAGTGAACGAGTTTTCGGAGACATACTCTCCATTATTTAAAGTGTATTGAAAGGGTGAATAACCCCCTTCCTCGTTAATGCGAATAGTACCGTTATCACTGCACGCTGAAGCAGAAGATTTGGTAAGATCCAAAATTTCAACAAATGAAGTATACTTGTCAATCGCACCGGTAAGTGAAGCAGTGCAACCCAGGTTGTCTCTTACATAACCCGTATATGTTCCTGCTGCAAGGTTGTTGAATGTATTGCCTGAAGAATAATTAACATTGTCAAGGCTGTATTGAAAGGGTGAAGCGCCACCTGAAATATTGATAGTTATACTACCGTCATCAGTGATGCATGATGTAGGAGAAGCCGGGCTTAAACCTGTAAGTGCAAGAGATGAATTGTTAGAAAGCACATCTGTAAATGAAGTAGTGCAACCCTGAGCATCTTTTACATAAGCCGTGTATGTTCCTGCAGCAAGATTACCGAATATATTACCGGAGAAATAGTTTACGTTATCCAGGCTATACTTAAAAGGCGAAGTGCCACCCGAATTATTTATCGTTATGGTGCCGTCGTTAGTATTGCATCCTGAAGGAGAAGTTTTGCTCAAGTCTGTAATTACAAGAGCTGAAGCATTCGCAAGGGTAGTAGTAACTGAAGCAACGCAATCATCCGCATCTTTTACATAAGCTGTATATTTTCCTGCAGCGAGATTGCTAAATACGTTGGTCGAAAAATAATGGACATTATCCAGACTGTATTGAAAAGGTGAATTACCACCGGAATTATTGACGGTTATTTTACCGTTGTTACTGCTGCATGCTGAAGGAGAAGTTTTGCTTAGTGTTATTGCAAGTGCCGGAATCTTCACAAGCACATCAGTAAGCGAAGCAGTACAACCCCTCGCATCCTTCACATAAGCTACATACGTTCCCGCCCCAAGATTAGTGAACAAATTGGTGGAAACATAATTAACATTACCCAGGCTGTACTGGAAAGGCGAGGTGCCGCCTGAGCGATTGATGGTAATATCCCCATCGTTATTGCCACAGGCTGAAGGAGCATCTTTGCTTAAACTTGTTATGCTTACAGGGCTGGCAGAAACAGTAATAAAAATTTTATTGCTTGTAAGGGTAGTACTATTAACGGAAAGTGTACAATAAATAAAATCCTGGTTTTGGAAACTGCTGTCAACAAAAGTGTTTTTGTTAGTTCCCACGTTTACATTATTCTTTATCCATTGAAAAGTGGGTGATGCACCTGCATTAGTTGTATTGGCAGTAAAAGTAACTTTACTGTTGGAACAAACATTATTTTTATCAGATGAGATGGATAAGGTAGGATTATCCTGGGCTGTTAATGGTATACCCCTGATAGTTATATTATCGAAGCGGTCGTTGCCGCTTGTACCTGTAGAATTTGGGCCAAAGCATACTATTTTTATAGCAAAATTAGAATTATTGGATGTGTTTATATCATTTGAGAAATCAACAAACTCTAATCCAAAAGTTGTTTCGGGTGACGGAATAACAAGGCTATCTGCCTTAAGTTTCCACACCGCATTAGCGCCGGCGGTAATATCGTTAGTATAAAAAATTCTTTGGTATTCTGCTCCTTTTGTGGTTCGGGTAGTAGCATACCTAAGTAAAATATTTTTATATCCCGTAGTAGGCGAAGTTATAAGAACGTACCTGGTAGAAGCAGGGTTTCTTGGCCTTAGTGAATACCCCGACGGCTGATTAAACTGTGTATAAAGCGTACTTCCTTCAGTTGCACCGGAACGATCCATAAAACCTGCTCCTGTTCCTTCATAGGTTATTACGGCGTTGCCAGTTAATGATGTATCAGCAGCTACGGAAGCTAAACTTGCAGTACCGGGCAAATTATTAAAGTGCCAATAGGTTATTATTTTGCCGCTGTCTGTTGCCGGCAAACCTTGAAATACTGCCGTGAACGACTTTGCTTTGTTAAGTGTAATTTTTAAAGTATCCTTTGTACTTGTAGAATCTCCATCCCAACGTATAAAGCGGTATCCCTGCTTTGGTTTTGCAACCAACGTAACAGGCACTTCCTGGTAATATAGGCCGGTCCACGGGTAAGTCTTTTTTGGTACGCCTTGAAATGAAGGCGTTATATCTATAGTGTTTACAGTAATAAAACCTTGGGTGGAATCAGAGACATCAACGGTAAGCTGCTTCTCAGTACCTAAGGAAAACTGAGATCTTATATGTTGCCTTGCGTAAGCAGGACGTGCATCTTCATATTTAATCATACTATCCACGTCGGCATTCCAAATACTTGCACTTGAAGGATGCCTCCATCTTTGTGTATGTTCTGCAATGTGAGGGCTAAGCAGATCACGGTAATAATTTACAACCCCATCAACGTTTGCAGGCAAAAAAGTAGTATTCAACAGATCAGCATAGCGGGTAATAAATTTATTTCTAAATTCTGTATTTGTCAGCAGTTGCCTAAGCATTACAGTTCCCCATGCAGGCGGATTAGCACCGCTGCTGGTGCCGGTTGCCCATGCAAGCGTATTATATCCTACCCCTATAGAACTGTAACCAAATGATCTGTCCAAATCGTTTATTAGCCAGCGAAAACGACCGTCATGGCCTAAAGGTGCACGGGGGTTGTAAGGCACGCGCTTACGAAAATAGGAGACGTTATTACCTGGCCAGTCATTATTGCCAAAAAACACTTCGGCAATGTTGTAATCAATGAAATTATCTATATCCATCCTGTTTTGAATACTCAGGTAATTTGCTGTATTCGTCATACTGTTTGAAGTAATGAAACTGCGCAGGCTAAGTATCTCAGTGTTAGTACCATTATTTGCAACAGACTGGTTTTCCCCGAAATCCAATGAGTCACTGTCTATGTTCCATATCTGCTTGAAATAGTTATCATCATACCTTTGCCTGGCATTTATCAGGCCCCAAAATTCACCATTTATAAATTCGATAACAGGCTGTTGACGCTGTGACCCAAAATTTAATTGCCTTATGCAGCCCTGTGCAGTCATATCCCGCATATGGGCAATTGCCATATCATTACCTGCATTACTTAACACCAGCCGCTCATAGTTTTTATAAGGCAGATCGGAAAATATTTGATAATTTAAATCAGAAGCTCCATAGCTACTCCTAAAATAAACCCTGAGCGCTTTCTGAGGCTTAGCCCTGCTATAAGCTCCATTTATAGCCAGATCTATATTAGTTTGTAATTCACGGGTTGTGTTATTTGGGGTGAACATTTCGAAGCTTGACAAAAACTCTGTTTCTCTCGACCAGTTTGCTGGAGTGCCACCATCTACAGTGGCCGAAGGATTATTGACCCTCCATTTTTCGAAATCAGTTCCCGCATTATACACGCCATTGTCCCAGCTATACAAATTATTTTCGGGTATAGCTAATGAAAGAACCGGCAATGTATACTTATTTTGTCCATTCGACGTAACAAAGTAAGTTGCGGTAATTATCTCACTGGGGATATACCCGCTTTTTGAGGCAATGGCACGTACAACAGTTCCTTTGTTTATAAGCGATGCAGGAGCGGATGAATAAGTGCTTTCTGTAGTGGAAGATTTAAGACTAAGCTTGTTAGGATTGGCAGATGCATCTTTTATATTTATAGGGTTTACATAATTAATTGAATGGAAGGAATCAGTTAAAAAAGACCCTACAGCATCTCCTGCGTTTTGTTGGTATTTATTCTTATATCGGTAAACGGTTCCGTTGATATTGGCTGCATCAGGATTAGATCCATCGGTGGTGTATATAATTTTAGCACCAGGCTCGTCAGAAGAAATACTAAGCGAAAACGCACTTCCATAAAAACCTGCAGGTTTTGAGAAAACCGGTGGATTTAAAATTCCTAAATAACCTGTTGAACTGTTATTGGTTGCACCGGGAGTAGGCTTTGAAAAAAAACTAAAAGTAGCGGAGCCATCTATATTTCTTCCATAAGATACATCTGCTTTCTCCTGCCCAACTGATAGAGAATCTATGAGAGTATGGCCATCAGTTGCATATAGATATAGGCGCTCTCCTGAAGCCGATATTTTAAAGGGAAGGTGAGCTTTGCCACGAGTAGTATCGTTGCTTGCCCAAAGCATTATGTATCCGTGTGCAGGTATCTGCAAATTGCCTGAAAGGCGAAATAGCTTGGGATTAGTAATGTCGTTTGTAATATAATAGCCGTTTAAAGGCTTAATACTACTATTTGAGTTATACAATTCCAGCCAGTCTTCATACGATCCTGTACTATCTGCAATGGTATTTTTGTTTGAACCCATTACTTCGTTAATGTATATTCCGGTTTGAGCCGTTAATGGAATGGAACGAAATAACAGGCAAAAAATCAAAAGAACAGATAGGGTGCGTCTCATAATGATAGGTTTGGTTGTGTACCATGAACGGATTGGAGGAAGAATCTAAAATATGTAAAGAATTTGATATTTTGCAAATAGTTAACAAAAAAAATTTATTTTTTAATAAGACCTGGGTTTTCCTGAATTTTAACCAAATACATTTAGCAAGGTTGCTGTAGTAGATGTATAACTGTTAAGAAAGTATTTTAAACTTAAGCCAGGTTTAATGTCTTATTGGCAATTAGCTCGTTTTGATGATGATGTAAAACAATGTATCCGAAGATATTTGTTAAATGTTTTTATAAAAAATATTACCAGGTGATTGCACTAATGAAGAAACACTCTCCGTTTTTCCTGCTGATATTCTTACTTATATTTCTACTTCCTTCCTGCAACGATTATTCAAAAAAAAGTACACGTAACGGCGTATCCGATGCAAGTATAGAAGATGGAAAAGCCCTTACAAAAAAGTATTGTCAATCATGCCATATGTTGCCAGACCCATCGCTGGTTAATTCAAAAAGCTGGGAAAAAGGAGTGCTGCCTGAAATGGGGCCGAGACTCGGTATTTTTAGTTTTGGTTATATATTATATCCACGTGTAACAGACGGAAGTATAAGGCCTGATTTTTATCCACAGCGATCTTTATTAACATCAAGAGAATGGCAAAGTATCATTGATTATTTTGTAGCTACTTCGCCTGGTTCCTTACCGCCTCAAAACAGAAAAGATTCTATTAAAAGAGAGCTGCCACTTTTTAAAGTGCAAATCCCAAATATAAATTATGAAAACCCTGCAACCTGTTATGTAAAAATTAATGCGCAGCATACTTTGCACCGGATAATTATAAGTGATGCAATAAAAGGAAAAATTTATTTTATTACTCCGGAACTAAGCATTTCAGATTCTGTAGCTGATACCGGCCCTATTGTAGATATTGATTTCAATAAAAATAATTTTCTGGCATGTAACATTGGTACTGTAGGTCCTGATAATGGCAGGTTTGGAAAGGGAATACTTATGCATGTAAATTCAAAAGGGCAATGGCAAAAAAATACACCAGCAATAATAGATAGCTTACAAAGGCCGGTTCAGATAACATCAACAGACCTTAATAACGACGGCAAGAAAGATTATCTCGTGAGTGAATTTGGATATTTAACCGGAGCATTGTCGTGGATGGAAAACGTAGAAAATAATAATTTCAAAAGGCATCTTTTAAGACCATTTCCCGGCGCTATAAAAGTTGAAGTACAGGATTATAATCATGATGGACAGCCTGATATATGGGCTTTGTTTGCCCAGGGCGAAGAAGGAATTTTTCTTTTTACAAATAAAGGAAACGGTAATTTTTCGCAGGAAGAAGTGTTGAGATTTCCGCCTGCTTACGGATCGTCTTACTTTGAGCTGGAAGATTTTAATAAGGATGGTTATCCGGATATTGTTTATACCTGCGGAGATAATGGAGATTATTCACCGGTATTAAAACCTTATCACGGCGTATATATTTTTATGAATGATAAAACAAATCATTTTACCCAAAAATACTTCTTCCCGATAAACGGATGTTATAAAGCTATTGCAAGAGATTATGATAGCGACGGTGATCTTGATATTGCTGCTATCTCTTTTTTTCCTGACTATGTACACCAGCCGGAAGAGAGTTTTGTTTACTTAGAAAATACTGGCAATTTAATGTTTAAACCGTACTCTTTCCCGGAAGCTGATATGGGAAGATGGCTTACAATGGATGCCGGAGATGTAGACGGAGATGGAAAGACTGACATTATCTTAGGAAATTTTTCAATAGTGCCAGCTGTGATACATAAAGTTGATTGGCAGCATTCGCCACCATTTATAATATTGAAAAATATAGGAAATAAATAGCCAATAAAATATTAAGATCAGATAAAAGATAGTTACATAAAAGGCCTAATCGTTTTAATAAATTTACCGTACAGGAAGTAAAGAGATTTTAATTTAAAATAGATGGAAAACTTAATTGCATAAGTCGGTAGCTATTTGTGATCATCATTATACATGTACATCAGCATTTAATTTTTCAGGAAATGTTTTTTGTGTTGCCCTGGTTTCTTCAAAGAAAGCTCCTCTTACTTTAGTGGCTGTTTTATGGTCGCCGGTATGGCTCCAGCCCGGCGGCATAACAATGTATAAAAGTTTATTTTTTATACCGGGAGCTTTCTTTACATCTTTCATTAACGCTCCAAATTCACCGAAATATGCATCAAGGAAACTATGCGGTTTCATTTCTCTTGTAATTCCATACACTACCGGAACTGAAGGTTCTTCAGGCTGATAAGTATGGAAGACTTTATCCCATATATTAAGCAAATTGCAAAAGTTGGTATCAATGTAAAGCGGATTTTTAGCATGATGAACCCGGTGATGTGATGGAGTAAGAATGTACCTGCCTAAAAAGCCAAGTCTTCCATCCTTTATCATATGTTCTCCCACATGGATGAATCCGCCCCAAACTCCATCTATAAACATAATAAGAAATAACATGGCCGGATTTACACCTAATAAAATACATACAGTAGTTCTTATAAAATCGGCATAAGGTCCTTCCAGAAAAAAATGTGCATACGAAACTGAAAGGTTCATAGCCTGCGGAGCATGATGAGTGGAATGCAAACACCAGAACAAACGAACCTTATGCCCGAGGTAATGATAAATAAAGTGTCCAAATTCCCAAATAATATAACCGTAAATAAACCAATACCAGGTAAGTGTAGTTTTAAAAAGCGCATATTTTTCGAAAATGCCAATACAAAATATTGTTACAGCAATTGCAATGAACCGGCCTATAAAAGAATTGAGTACAAAGGAGAAAAAAGAAATTTTATAATCTATTGCTTTAAATTTTTTAAATAATAAAGCTTTTATAAGTTCTAATAACAAAAGCAAGGGGAAAAGAGGACGTGCAATAGACAGAATTCCATCGCCGGTAAGAAGAGAACGATAATTACCCGACGCAAAGATTTTGATCAATTGATCTATGCCAAAAAAATTAATAAGCCAATCGCAAATTGCTTTCAGGTATTCCATATTTTAATAGCAATTATTAACGAAGATAAATAAACCCGGCCA
The DNA here is from genome assembly GCA_964236235.1 of uncultured Chitinophagaceae bacterium. Classification (GTDB taxonomy): domain Bacteria; phylum Bacteroidota; class Bacteroidia; order Chitinophagales; family Chitinophagaceae; genus Ginsengibacter. Next base: position 12,659 of record CAXSDW010000052.1, on the reverse strand, counting down.
TTTTTTAAAAGGCCAGGTTTTTAGATATTTAAAGATAATCATTTAGCAACTGCTAAACTCATTCTCTGCATTAAAATCCTTTGTTCTGGGTAAGATTAGGATTGTTGTTTATTTCCCGTAGGGGGATTGGAAACAGCAATTGGTTTTCAGTAAAAGTTTTACCCCAGATGGTAGTATGGCCTACAAAATTATCAAAGTTGCCTGTAATATCGTTCCGCACCTTTCTGGTACGCAACATATCAAACCACATCTTTCCTTCGTAGCATAATTCCAAATAGCGTTGTGTCCATACTTCTTTTTCAAAAGCATCCATACTCATAGCACCTACAGGAGCTAATTGCGCTCTCTGCCGAATCATATTCACATACTTGATTGCATCTGCATTAGGGCTTCCTTCGGCTCGGTTTGATGCTTCGGCATACATAAGCATCACATCAGCTAACCGGTATATAGTATAATTTAAATCGGAATGAGATGTGCTCGTAACTGCGGATATATCAAACCACTTATAAATATAATAACCGCCGAGAATTATAGTATCAGTTGCGGAACCGTTTTTAGTCCATTTAGTATAAAAGAACTGCCGTTCCTGGGTTCTTTTATCACCAGCCGGGTAGCTTTGCACAAATTGAAGAGTTGGCTGTAATCCGCCAAATTCATCAGAATAAGCAGCGATATCATGATACTGCGGCAATGCTTTTGCGGTAAGATCATTATCATTAATTCCGGCTGCATATTGCACCTGCCATATAAATTCTCCTTTATTTTTATTGGCAGGATTGATCATATCAGTATAGTTTGGAAACAAGATATAGCCACCATTATCAATAACTGCTTTTGAGCGTTTAGCTGATTCTGCATAATATTGCTGGCCTCCACCCACCGGAAACCCGGCGTAAGTAAGATACACATCTGCCAGCAGCGATTTTACCGCTCCCATTGAAACTTTACCGGTATTATCCTGCCACGGAAGCGGAGAAGCTTCGGCTGCTAACAAATCCGGAATAATAATTTCATCATATATTTCCTTTACAGGAGACCGGGAGGGCCGTACATTATTTAAATCAGAAACTACATCAGTTATTTTAGGAACATCGCCATACATGCGTACCAGGTAAAAATAATATAAGGCCCGTAAGGTATGTACTTCTGCCAGTTCGTTTGCCTTGGTAGCAGTATCCTGCGGTATCTGCTGAATTTTTTGTAAAGCAAGGTTACAGTTGGCTACGCCGCTATATAAACCCTGCCACCAGCTGTCAACATAAAAAGACTGTGCATCATACACAAGGTTATAAAAACGGAAACTTTCAGTTTGGGCATTTCCTGATGCTTTGCCAGTCATAAATTCCATTAGTGAAGCGGTATTGCCTCCATAACCACCGCTTCCCTCATCTAACACAGTAAGATCACCATATGATGCATTAGCAAATGCCCTGGCAATAGACGGGCTGGTAACATTAGATTCCGGCGTAAGAGAACCCGTAGGATTTTCGTCCAGGAATTTTTTACAGGATGTAGAACTTAATATTAGTATTAGGATTACAATATTTTTTATGCTTCTCATGTTATTCGGTTTGTAGGATTAGAAAGTAAGGTTTAAGCCTGCATTTATTACACGCGGATGTGGATAAGGAAAAAAGTCCTGGTTTTGTGTAAGATTTCCTCCAAACGTATTTACTTCAGGATCGTAGCCGGTGTATTTTGTAATCATGAAAAGATTTTGTGCACTTACATAAAAACGCAACCTATCAATGTTCCACCTTGTTACAGTTTTTGAAGGTAAGGTATAGCCTAAAACAAAATTCTGACCGCGAATAAAAGATCCGTCCTCTACCCACCAACTGTCAATATGCGTTTGATAAAAAGAGCCATAGTACCGCACTTCAGCTATTTTACTATTTTGATTTTGCGGTGTCCAGGCATTCATTACTGTAGCAAGGCTATTGGCAATAGCTTGCCGGTCTTCTGTAGAGTGATGAAAGTTAGCTACTGTATTTACCCCGCCTACCCAACGGATATCAAAAGTAAAATCGAAATTTTTGAAGGTGAAGGTATTGCTTAAATTTGCGGTGTATTTAGGATAAGCCTGGCCAAGACGCACATTATCTGCGTCATCTATCTTACCATCATTATTTTGATCTTTCCATTTAATATCTCCGGGTCTCAGGTTATACTTTGCTGCTTCGGCTGCATCTTTTGAACCCCACACGCCTTCTCTTTCATAACCCCAAAAGGTGCCAATAGGCCAGCCTACCCGAAGTATATTAGTTTGGCCAAGAAACCAGGGACCGGGATAAATATCATCATTGTTTGTACCTAAATGTAAAATCTTATTTCTGTTAGCCGTAAAGTTTAAATCTGTTGTCCAGGTTAAATTTGCGGATTTTACGTTTTGTGTATTTACTGCCAGTTCGATGCCTGCATTTTGAAGGGAACCAATGTTTTCGTATACAGAGGATAGCCCGGAAGTCCATGGAATGGGTGCATCAAGCAGCAGGTCTTTTGTTACCCTGTGGTAATAATCAGCGGTAAAATTAATGCGGTTATTAAATAGCCCTAACTCAAGTCCCACATCTACCTGGTTTACTCTTTCCCACTTTAAATCAGCATTTCCAAAGCTGCCGCGATAGATTGTAGGCTGCCTTTGCCCGTCAAATAAAGTAGTTCCTGAACTTAGTAGCTGGTAAGATCTGCTTACAGGTATTTCCTGGTTGCCGGTTGACCCTATACTGGCACGAAGTTTTAAATTGCTGATAGTAGTACTGTTTCCAAAAAAGTCTTCTTTCGAAATATTCCAGGCAGCACCTGCAGAAGGGAAAAAAGCGTATTTATTATTTTTACCAAACCTTGAAGAGCCATCATACCGGCCGGTTACTGTAAATAAATACTTGTCGCTAATATTATAAGTCATCCTGGCAAAATAAGAATTCATAGCCCAGGTTTCATCAGATGAGCCAATTCCACGATCACCTGTACCTGCACCTAAATTATGCCATTGCCAGTAATCATCAATAAAATTTGATACGCTGGCGCCTTCATATTCTGAGTAATTTTTTTGCCACGAAAGCCCTAAAAGTGCCGTTAACTTTTGGTTGCCTGTAACTTGTTTGTTCCATGTAAGATAGTTTTCGCTTTGCCAGTAAGTTGTCATCCATGTATCAATGTTTGCCTGGCCTCTCTGGTTAAGTGAGAGAGAAGAAAGTTCTCTGCCTGAATAAAAATTGTTTTTTTGACTATTAAGGTTAAAACCAAAGTCAGATCTGAAGTCCAGGTCTTTTGTGACATGAAATAGAGCGTAAACATTGCCAAGTGATTGCATACGATTAATCAATGTGTACCGGTTCTTTGCAATATTTACCGGGTTGCTTCCGCCTTCCATTCCCGGAAAATCGCTGTTTCCGCCCCAGGTACCGTCAGGATATTTAATAGGTATAATAGGTATACCTTCAATAACCATCCGCGATACGTTAAGCCCGCCATTCGCATCAGAAACGAGTCGCTCTGTGCTTTTTAGCAATGTAATGCTTCCTCCGATCCGCAGCCATTTTTTTACATCATTATCCATCGTAAAACGTGCCGAATACCGCTTAAACCAGGATTCAATCATGAGCCCGTTTTGATCTAAATAGCCTAAAGAAAGGCTGTAGGTTGATTTATCGCTTCCGCCTTGTAAAGTAAGCTGATGATTATGGCTAAAAGAAGGTTTGTATACTTCACTTTCCCAATTGGTATTGTACCGGGGGTTGCCGTTTGCATCAAATAATTTCGGTAAGTCTGCAGGATTGTTTGGCACATATTTACCCTGGGCAAAGCCTGCTGAATCATACTTCTGTGCATTTTTATATGCCAGGTTATACACATCCATAAATTCCTGGGCATTTAAAGCTTTTAGATGACGCTGCAAGGTATTAACAGATGCATACGCATCATAAGAAATACGGCTTGCACCTTTAATGCCGCGTTTTGTGGTAATAATGATCACACCATTGGCGCCTCTTGCCCCATAGATAGCAGTTGATGATGCATCCTTTAGAACTTCAAGCGAAGCGATATCGTTTGGATTAAGCGTATTAGCGTCCACACCAATTACACCATCTACTACATAAAGCGGATCAAGACTTGAATTGATGGAACTGGTGCCTCTTATGCGTACTTTGGATGCCTCGCCTGGAGCGCTTGTATTAACATCTACTTCCACACCTGCAACCCTTCCCTGCAATGCCTGTGATACATTTGTAGCAGGTCTGTCGAGCAACCTGTCTCCCTTTACTGTGGCAACGGCGCCGGTTAAATCCGATTTTCGGGCAGTACCGTAGCCAATTACCACTACATCACTCAGTGACTGGCTTACTTCTCTCAATACTATGGATGCTGTGACTTGTGAAGAAGAAATGGGTACTTCTTGTGTAGCAAAACCAACATTGGAAATAACGAGAGAAGATTTTCCCTGCGGTACTGATAAACTAAAAGTTCCGTTAGCATCAGTAGCAGTGGCCGTTTTGGTCCCTTTTATGGCAACCGAAGCTCCCTGAACAGGATTTCCCCGCTCATTTGTTATGGTGCCTGATATTGTTCCATTCTGGCCCCAGGCCGATACAAAAAATAATAACGCCACTTGTAAAGTGAGCGCTTTTAACAGACTTGATTTGATTTGGGTAGTTTTACTCATTTGACAGCAATTAAGGGTTTAAGTGTGTAGATTGACTAACTAAATATGCTTTAATGCCAATACTTAGCTATAGCTGTAATTTCAGTTGTAGCAGAAATTATTTAAATAGGGGAACGGCGGAATAATGAATGCTGATGGTTATCTTTCCGAAACTTGATTACCGGGTGAAACAACACAAACAAGCAAACTATTATGCGTCAAACATAGGAACTTTATATAAAAATAAAAAGGATTTTAATTTATTTTTTTATCAACCCAAAAAAATAATGGGTATTTAACTTGAGCGAAATGTGCAATATTATACCTCAAATTATAGATGTAAGGTGTATAGCGACTGTCTTATAAATCATAACAATTTATTTCTTTTCCAGTTTGTTTTTGTAAGAAAAAAACGCTTGTCTTAATCTGTCACTCTTTTGTTTATATTGGTATGAAATAATTCTTCACCTGCCTTATAACGGATGATTATATTTACATCGTTTGCCCATTTTGTGATCAG